>CAYYKK010000037.1:6602-34058 GCA_964467935.1 uncultured Polyangiaceae bacterium | reverse complement strand
CGTCGGTCTTCGGTGCGGGGCTCTCGAGCTCGCCGACGTCGAGCCTCGCCTTCATCGCGTCGCCCGTCACCGTCACCGTCGCCGCGGGGCAGAAGGTGTTCGTCGAGTCGAGCGCCGGTCTCGGCGGCACCGCCGCGAGCTCGAGCCTGAACCTCTACATTTGCTACGGCGCCGGCGCGACGGTGAACACCGTGGGCGCGGGCATCTTCACGCTGCACACGTCGGGCGCGAGCCGCCAGCTCTACGCGATGAACGCGGTCATCACGAGCCTCGCCGCGGGCACCTACTCGGTCGGGCTCTGCGGCTCGTCGTCGAGCGCGAGCAGTTGGAACGACAACGAGTGGTCGTACACCTCGGCGATGGTCGTGAACTGAGCTCCGCGACCGACGCGCCTCCCCGCGCCGAGGTCGGCTAGTATCGCCGTCGAGAGATGGGCCAACACTACCTCGACACGCTCCCGCGCACGGCGCGCGCTCCGCTCGACGAGCTCGTGAAGAGCCTCGGCGCGATCCTCGGGACACGCCTTCGATCGGTGATCGTCTACGGGAGCGCCGCTCGGGGCGAGTACAAGGAAGGCACGAGCGATCTCGACGTCGTCGTGGTCGTCGACGATCCGTCTCGCGCCGTGCTCGCGACGATCGCCAACACCCTCGCGCTCGCGCGGAGCGCGGGCGGCGTCGAGACCACGCTCCTCACGAGGGAGGAGATCCTGCGCGCGGCCGACGTCTTCCCGCTCTTCTACGAGGACATCCAGAATAGCCACGCCGTGCTCTTCGGCGAAGATCCCTTCGACGGGCTCGAGATCTCGCCGAGCCACAGGCGCCTGCGGATCGAGCAGGAGCTCAGGGACGGGCAGCTGTCGCTCCGCCGCGCCGTGGTCGAGGGCAGAGGGGATCCTCGGGTGCTCGGCCGGATCGTCGCGCGCAAGGTGCGCCAGCTCCGGTTCCCGCTGCGCGCGCTCCTCGAGCTCGTCGGCGTCGAGTGTCGAAGCCACGCGCTCGACACGATCTTGCAAAAGGCTTGCAAGAGATTCGGCGTCGATGGTGCATACTTGCTTCGATCGGAGAAGAAGCCCGAGGCGGCGCACGACGCGCTGGTGGCGCTGCTCGCCCGGGCGATCGACGTCGTCGATCACCTCGAGGACCCGATCGGGTGACCATGCCGGGCGCGCCGCCGAGCTTCTTCCCCGTCGACGTCTCGTCGGTCGCCGAGTTCGTGGCGACCTACGCGGTGATCGGCGTGCTCGGCCTCGCCGTCGGCAAGCTGATCGCGACGCTCGTCGCCTCGGCCTTCGATCGATCCGCGCCCGAGGCGAGCCGCGCGGCGCGCGGCGCCGCGTCCGACGACCCGCACGAGCCGCTCACCGAGGGGTTCCTCCCGAAGCCTGACGAGCTGCCCGCCGTCGGCTACCTCAAGGGCGGGCTCGACGGGTTCTCGGCCGCCATCGTCGCCGACGCGCTGGCGACAGGCTGGCTCTACCACGTGCCCGGGACGCGCGTCGGCGCGCGCGGATCCTACGCGCTCGGTCGGCTGCCGAAGGACGCGAGCACGCTCGCCGCCGAGCTCGCGACCGCGCTCTCGCGCAAGGGACCCCTCGATCCGGCGGCGGTGCGCGACGCCGCGCGCGCCGTGGCGCTCCGGCACGAGGCCGCGACGCTGGCCCAGCTCGAAGCCGCGGGCCTCTCGAGGACCTTCGCCGAGCGGCTCGGCGCGTCGCTCGCGATGTGGATCGTGACCGGCCTCGTCCTCGCGATCGGCGTGCTCCGTTGCGTGCGTGATCACGCGCTCGGGGCTTCGCTCGCGCCCGCCCTCCTCGAGACGGCGCTCTTCGCCGCGGGCGCCGTCGCGTTCTCCGGCGTCCCGCGTCGCTCCGATCGAGGCCAGCGCTACGTGGACTGGCTCGAGGTGTCGACGACCGCGCTCCGGCGCCGCGTCGCCGAGGGCGCGGAGCCCAGCGTCGCCGACACCGCCCTCGCCGCGGCCCTCGTGGGCCTCGGCGCCGGTCCGGAGCCCGCCGGGCTCGCGGCGCCGCGCGCCTCCGCGCGGCCACTCACTCGACGCAGATCTTCTCCTGCCCCGCCGGACACTTGATGCGCACGTGGAAGTGGTCGTCGTGCGGCTCGGCCCCTTCGGGCTGCAGGAAGAGCGCGGACGCCTCTTGCACCTCGTCCTTGTACTTGGGGTGTTTGAGCGCGTAGGACAGGAGCCGCGTGCGGAGCCAACGCGCGACGAAGACGTACTTCAGGCCGGCGCGCTTGTCCTTCGACCAGCTCTCGACGAGCAGCCAGTTGCGCTCGTCGTCGAAGACGAGCCCGCTGCCGTCCGTCGCCTTCCCGTTCGCGTCGTACTGCACGAACTTCTTCGGGACGACGAGCTTGCCCTTGGCGTCGCGCGCGTAGAAGAGGACGTCGGCGTCGCGGCCGCTCTGATGCGAGTGGTGACCGACGAGGGCGCCGCCGTCCTCGCTCGACAGATCGCCGACCAGGAGCTTCGAGCCGGGAAACTTCTTCGCGACCTGCTTCGCGCTCCGATGGAGCATCAAGACGAGCGAGGGGTGCCCGAAGACCGCGGTGCTGCCCTTCTTGAGGACGTGGAGGAAGACGTCGCCGCGGAGCTTCTTCGCCCGCACCTGTCGCCCCGCGTGCGGCGATCCGATCGAGAGCGACATCTTCTTGTAGATGGGTTTCTTCAGCTCTTTCGTTACATCGGGCGGGGGGCCGGCGGGGCGCGGCGGCGGCGCTTCGCGCGCGCTCGTCGGTCGCTCGGGGCTCGGTTGGCCGGCCTTCTCCGCCGCGTCCGCGCCGTCGACGGTCGCGGCCGGCGCGGCGGGCGAGGCCTCGCCTTCGTTCGTCGTCGGCGGAGACTCGCCCTCTTGCGCGCGCGCGACGGCGCCGCCTCCGATCGTCGTGGCGAGGGCCAGCACGCACCCGAGCCACGGCGCGCGCGCGCTCGCGGCGACGATCGAACGTCGGTTCGGAGAACTGCTCGGCTTCACTGCACCTCGGCGGTTAGCCCCGTTGTCGCCTCGGCGGAAGCCTCAGCGCGCGCGCTCCGTGCTCGGCTCGAGCGCGGGCGCCTTGGGGAGCAGGACGGGGACGAACACCACGTTCTCTCCGGCCTTCACGTTGAACTCGAGATCCTTCTCGCGCTTTCGAACGCTCAGCGACAGCGTGTGCGTCCCGGGGGCGATCGGGATCGGGCGACTCGGATCGGTGATGATGAGGGTGCGACCGTCGAGGAGGATCTCGGCGCGCGGGGTCGCGACCGGGAGCTGGATCGTGGCCGTGCGTGACGCGGTCGCGCGGCGACCGACGAGGAAGCCGACGAGGGCTGCTCCCACGAGCGCCGCGAGCAGCGCGACGACGATCGGCCAGGAGAGCGCCCGCGACGCCTTCGGCCGCTCCGATCCGACCGGTCCGAGCTCGGCCGGGGGTCCTCGCAAGGTCACGATCTCCACCGCGTCGACCGTCTTGTGGCTCGGCGGCGCTCGATCGGGCTCCGTCTTGGAGCCGCCGCGCGCGACGCCGAGCTCGGCGGTGAGCCGGCCTCCGCCGCCGTCCGCGCGCTGCGTCTCCGGCTCGCCCGGCTCGCGCAGGACGCTCGCCACGAGCTCCGCGAGCTCGGTCCGGGCCGATGGATCCTCGTCGAGCTCGCTCGCGAGCTCGCGCGCCGACGCGCGCTCCGCAGGCGCGGTCGCGAGCGCGCGGACGAGGCGGTCACCGCCCGCGAGCTTCGCGACGGCGACGCGCGCGTCGCTCCTCGTCGCCGCCTCCGCCACGTCGCGCTCTTCGAAGACGCGCTTGCCGCCCAGGCACTCCGCGACGACGAGCGCGGCCGCGTACACGTCCTCGGCCGCCGCCGCGGGTTTGTGCGCCGGGACCTCCGGGGCCACGTAACCCGGCTTGCCTGCGACGACGTGCCGCCCCTCTCCGATCCGCATCGCGATGCCGAGATCGATGAGCTTCGCCTCGCCCGCCTCGTCCACCACGACGTTCGACGGCGCGACGTCGGCGTGGACCCAGCCGCCGTCGTGCAGCGCGGCGAGCGCTCGGAGCACGTCGCGGCCGATCGCGTGCGCGGCGCCGCGGCTCAGCGCCCCGCGCCGCGCGAGGAGCCGATCGAGGGCGATCCCTGCGACGTGCTCGATCGCGACGAACGGCAGCCCCGCGACCTCGCCTTGCGCCTCGAGCGTCACGAGCGTGGGCGCGCGGACCTCGCTCAGCACCTCCGCCTCGCGCAGGATCGCCTGCGCCGACTCGCCGCTCGCTCGCTCGCCGAGCCGCGGCCGCTTGAGGATCACCGAGCGGCCGTTGCGATCGCCGAGGCGAATCGCGAGGAAGACCTCGGCCATGAGGCTCTCCGCCACCCTCTTGACGAGGAGGTAGTCACCGAAGCGTTCGGGAAGGGCGTCCACTCGGGGTCGAACGATAGCGCTTCTCCGTGCTCCGAAAGGCGCTGAAGATGCGTTAATCTGGTCGGATTCGACGTTTCGAGGAGGCGGAGATGACGATGGCGCGGCGCACGCACACGAGGGTCATGGCTTCGGCGCTCTTCTTTTCGGGTCTCGCGCTCCTCCTCGCCGCGAGCTGCAGCGACGCAGGCAGCACGGGATCGTCGGGCACGAGCGCGACCGGCTCGGGCTCGGCCTCGGGCGGCGGCGCGGCGACGGGCTCGACGGGCGCGCTCGGCGGCGCGTGCATGCCCGCGTGCGTCGCGCCTCAGTTCTGCAGCGTCGACGGGACGTGCCTCGACCCGGGCAGCTGCCACGGCGACGCGGACTGCGGAGGCATGGGCCTCGTGTGCGACGTGCCGACGAGCACGTGCGTGCCGGGGGGCGGTTGCGGATCCAAGGAGTCGAAGACGACCCCGATTCCGCCGAACCTCCTCGTCGTCCTCGATCGCTCCTGCTCGATGACCGGCAAGGTCGGCGGCGTCTCGAAGTGGCAGATCGCCGTCGACGCCCTCGAGGGCCTGATGACGACCTCCAGCGGACAGATCCGCTTCGGCATCACGTTCTTCCCCGATCGGGTCACCCCGAGCTGCGCGCAGGACCAAATCCCGGTGCACCCTGGGCCCGGCAACGAAGCGACGATCTCGTCGATGCTCACCGCCTCGCTCACGTCGGGCGATCCGAACTATCCGAACGGGCCCTGCGTGACGAACATCGACACCGCGATCCTCCAGGCGCAAGGCGAGCCCGCGTTGATGGATCCGTCGCGGAAGAGCTACGTGCTGCTCCTCACCGATGGCCAACAGGCGGGCTGCAACCTCGGCGGCGGCGACGCGGGCACGACGGCCGCGATCACGCAGATGCACGCCGCGGGCATCCCCACGTTCGTGATCGGCTTCGGCGCGGCGGCCGATCCGGTCTCGCTCACGCAGTTCGCCGACGCCGGCGGCGTGATCTCGATGGGCGCGCATCACTATTACGACGCGAGCGATCAGGCCTCGCTCGCGATGGCGCTCGACACGATCGCGAACGCGACGATCGGCTGCGATTACAAGCTCACGGACGTGCCGCCGGACCCGACCAAGGTGTACGTGTTCTTCGACAACGTCTCGGTCGCCGGCGGCGCCCCCGACGGCTGGACCTACGATCCGACCACGAACACGATCACGTTCCTCGGCGCGGCTTGCTCGCAGATCAAGTCGGGCTCGGTGATGGACGTGCACGTCGTCTACGGCTGCAACATGATCCCGCCGAACTGACGCGCGTCGACGCGCCACGCGGGCCTCCCCGAGGGCGCTCGATTTGGGTAACCTCGGCTGTCGTGGGTGGCCTTCGTCCCTTTCCCAGCGGTTGGTACGCGCTCGGGTTCTCCGAGGAGGTCGCGCGCGGCAAGGTGGTGACCCGGCGCCTCGCGGGCCGCGACGTCGTGCTCTTCCGCACCGAGGGCGGAGAGCTCGCGGCGGTCGATCCCGTCTGCCCGCACATGGGCGCGCACGTCGGCGTCGGCGGCTCCGTCGTGGGCGAGAGCATCCGCTGCCCCTTCCACGCGTTTCGCTTCGACACGAAGGGCGCCTGCGTCGCGACGGGGTACGGGACGAAGCCGCCGAAGGCGCAGATGAAGACGTACCCGTCGTGCGAGCGGCACGGCGTCGCCTTCGTCTTCTTCGACGAGGAGGGGCGGCCGCCCGGCTTCTCGATCCCCGAGCTCGACATGCGCGGCTGGTCGAAGCTCCGGAGCCACACGTTCCGCCTGAAGGGCCACCCTCAGGACACGACGGAGAACTCGGTCGACATCGGCCATCTCGGCGTCGTGCACGGCTACCAGGCCGTCGAGCAGCTCTCGGAGCTCGTCGCCGACGGGCCTTCGCTCAACGTGCGCTACGCGATGACGCGGCCCCTCGAGCTGCTCGGTCGAAAGGCGGGCACCGTGTCGGCGGAGTTCGAGATTCACGTCCACGGCCTCGGCTATTCGTTCGTCGAGGTGAAGGTGAAGAGCGGCGGTCTCGAGACGCGCAACTTCGTCTTCGCGACCCCGATCGAGGAGGGGCAGCTCGAGCTTCGCATCGCGTTGTCGCTCCGCACGATCAAGGCGACGCCGGCCGCTCACCCGCTCCTCAAGGTGCTCCCCGGTCGCTTCGCCGAGCCGCTCCTCATCGAGCAAGCGTTCAAGGCGTACCGTCACGACGTCGAGCAGGACTTCGACATCTGGAACCACAAGTCGTGGGTCGCGCAGCCGGCGCTCGCGCAGGGCGACGGGCCGATCGCGCGCTATCGTCGTTGGGCCAACCAGTTCTACGCGAACGCCGGCTGACGAGGGCCGTCCGCGTGGGGGTGCCGCCTCGGCGCCTCACGATGCGCGCGCGGCGCGCCCCTTGGGCTGCGGCGTCGCGAGCGTCCAGCCGCCGAGCTCCGCCTCGATCACGCGCGCGGCCGCGAGCGTGACGTGATCGTGTCCTCGCGGGCCGATGACCTGCACGCTGACGGGCAGCCCGCGCGCGTCGAAGCCCGTCGGCACCACCGTCGCGGGCAGCTCGAGGACGTTGAAGATCGCCGAGCACGCGCCGGCGAAGGGCGTACGCCACGCGTCGTGATGGATCGGCGCGGTGCGGCTGTAGGGCGGGTGGAGGAGCACGCCGCGATCTCCGAGGGCGGCCTCGATCTTGTGCCGCAGCGCGTGGCCGGCGGCGATGAGCTTGTCCTTGCCCCGAGGGATCTTCGAGAGGACGAGGTTGCCGAGCCCCATCGCGACCGCGGGGAAGCTGTGCCGCGATCGCCCGAACGGCATGAGCACGAGCTCGCGCAGGTAGCGCACGCCCGCCTCACCGCCGAGCACGTCCTCGTATTGCACCGGCGAGGCGTCCTCGAGCATCGTCGCCCAGATCTCGAGCGCCCACTTCATCTCCGGGAGATCGAGCTCGACGAGGCGCGCGCCCCTCGCCTCGAGCGCCTTCGCGGCGCGCCGCACCGCGCGCTTCATCGGCTCGCTGACGCGCGTCGCGGGGTTGTCCTCGAGGGCGACGACGGTCATCCCTTCGATCGCGACGTCGCGCGGATCGCCGAGATCGATCGCTCGCGTGACGGGATCGCCCGCGTCGGGTCCGGCGAGGACGCGGAGGAGCGGCGCGAGATCCTCGACGCGCCTCGCCATCGGGCCGCTCGAGAGGAACGCCGACGCGGTGCCGCCGGGAGCCGGGAACTGGCCCGTGTTGGGGACGAGCCGACCCGAGGGCTTGTGCCCGGCGATGCCGCAGAAGGCCGACGGGTAGCGGATCGAGCCGCCGATGTCCGAGCCGAGACCGAAGGGAGATCCGCCCGCCGCGATGATCGCGCCCTCGCCGCCGCTCGATCCGCCCGACGTGCGCGACACGTCCCAGGGGTTGTTCGTGCGGCCGTAGACGAGGTTGTGCGTCTCGAGCCAGAGACCGCCCTCGGGGATGTTGGTGTTCGCGAGGACGATCGCGCCTGCCGCGCGGAGGCGCGCGACGGTCACCTCGTCCTCGGTCGCGACGCGATCCTTCATGCG
Source organism: uncultured Polyangiaceae bacterium (assembly GCA_964467935.1). Lineage (GTDB taxonomy): Bacteria > Myxococcota_A > Polyangia > Polyangiales > Polyangiaceae > CAYYKK01. Next base: position 26,085 of record CAYYKK010000037.1, on the reverse strand, counting down.
CACGAGCCCCGCGGTCTGCCGCATGCCGCGGATCGCGAAGAACTCCTTGATGGTGCACGGCACGCCGAGGAAGGGGGGCAGGAGATCGTCGGCCGACGCCCGCGCGAGGCGCTCGTCGGCCTCGGTGGCCTCGCGCCGCGCTTCGTCGAACCGATCGTTCGCGAGCGCGTTGATGAGCGGGTTCACCTTCTCGATGCGCGCGATGTGCGTGTCGACGACCTCGCGCGACGAGACCGCCTTCGTTCGAATCAGCGTCGCGAGCTCGGTCGCCGAGGCCTCGAGGAGGTTCGTCACGTTCGCGTCGCGTCGCATCGCAGCCGTCTATGGCACGTGCTCGCGCGGGCCCCAATCGGCATGTGTGCGGTCGACGGACGCGCGGATCGGGGGCGCGGGGCCTTCCTTCGGCGCTGGCCCTGCCCTAAGTAGCCGAGGCGCATGGCCGACAAGCTCATCCCCCAAGGAAGGCTCGGCCGGCTCGGTCGGCTCGCCATGCTCGGCGCGAGGACCGGGGCGAGCCTCTTCACGTCGCGTGACGGTGCCGGCGCGGCGGAGCGCGCCGCCGAGGTGCTCGGCAACCTCCGCGGTCTCGCAGCCAAGGTCGGGCAGATGGCGAGCTACGTCGACGGCTTCGTGCCCGAGGCGCACCGCGAGGCGTACGAATCGTCGCTCGAGCGCCTGCGCGCCGCCGCGCCCACGTCCACGTTCGCGAGCGTCCGCGCGACGATCGAAGAGGATCTCGGGGCGCCGATCGATCGCCTCTTCCACGCGTTCGACGAGGCTCCCTTCGCCAGCGCCTCGATCGGCCAGGTCCATCGCGCCGTGACCGACGACGGGCTCCTCGTCGCCGTGAAGGTGCAGCACCACGGCATCTCGGAGGCCGTCGAGGCCGATCTCGAGAACGCGGGGCTTCTCGAGGGGCTCGCGCGAATGGGCGGCGCCGGCAGGCTCGACTCGCGCGGCGTGCTCGCCGAGATCCAGAAGCGCTTCCGCGAGGAGCTCGACTACGGCCTCGAGGCCGAGCGCCAGCGCGCGTTCCTCCGACTCCACGCGAACGACCCGACGATCCGCGTGCCCGCGATCGTCGATCGGCGCTCGTCGCGGCGGGTGCTCACGAGCGCGCTCGCGAAGGGCGTCTCGCTCGAGGACGCCGCGGCTCGCTCCGAGAGCGATCGACGGAGGGACGCCGAGACGCTCTGGCGCTTCGTCTTCAAGGGCAACCTCGTGCTCGGGATGTTCAACGCAGATCCGCACCCCGGCAACTACCTCTTCGGCGAAGACGGGCAGATCACGTTCCTCGACTTCGGCTGCTGCGTGCCGATCGTCGACGACCGGCTCGCGCTCGCGAGGGATCTGCACCTCTCCGCCCTCCGCCGAGACGAGGCCGACTTCGCACGCTGTGCGCGGCGCCTCTTGAAGACCGCGCCGGGGCTCTACGAGGAGCACGCCGTCGGCTACTCGCGCCGGTGCTTCGAGCCGCTCTTCGCCGCGCCGTTCACGATCACGCGCTCGTGGACGAGCGGCCTCGTCGACGCGCTGCGCGACATGCGCAAGGTGATCCTCGCGAAGGACACGGCCTTCACGCCGCTGCCCGAGGGGATGCTCTTCATGAACAGGCTCCAGTTCGGGTTCTACTCGGTGCTCGCGCGCCTCGACGTCGAGGTCGACTACGCCGCCGTCGAGCGCGCGTTCCTCGCCGAGGCCGGCCTCGGCTGAGGATCTCCTTCATTTCAGGCCGGTTTGTCGCTGCTCGCGTGCGGCCACCGCCTTCGCTTGCGCCCCTCGGCTCCTTCGACAAGGATTCGCGGATCCCTTGAGCACCGCACGCCGAAAACCCCTCATCCAGTCCGTCGTCAAGGTCCTCACCGTCTCCGACGCGCCCGACTACGAGCAGCCCTGGCAGATGCACGGCCCGACCTCGAGCTCGGGCTCCGGCGCCATCATCGAGACGGAGCGCGGCCTGCGTGTGCTGACGAACGCGCACGTCGTCCAGAACCAGGTCTTCGTGGAGCTCCGTCGCTTCGGCGCTTCGCACAAGTTCGTCGCGGAGGTCGAGGGCGTGTGCCACGAGTGCGACCTCGCGCTGCTGCGCGTCCGCAAGGAGGAGTTCTTCGCCGGCGCGAAGCCGATCGAGTTCGGCACGCTCCCCGAGCTCGGCGACCACGTGACCGTGTGCGGCTACCCCATCGGCGGCGATCGGTTGTCGCTCACGCAGGGCGTCGTCTCGCGCATCGAGGTCTCTCCTTACGCCCACAGCCAGCGCCCGCTCCTCGCCGTGCAGATCGACGCGGCGGTGAACTCCGGCAACAGCGGCGGTCCGGTGTTTCAAGGCGATCGGCTGATCGGCGTCGCCTTCCAGTCGCTCGACGAGACGCAGAACATCGCGTACGCGATCGCGCTGCCGGTCGTGGAGCACTTCCTCGCGGACCTCTCGGCCAAGCGTCCGGCCGTGTTCCCGAGCCTCGGCGTCATCTGGCAGCGCCTCGAGTCCGCGTCGCACCGGCGCTCGCTCGGCCTCAAGGCCGAGGGCGGCGGCGTGCACGTGGTGCGCGTCGCGTTCGAGTCGAGCGCGTGGGGCATCCTCGAAGAGGGAGACGTGCTGCTCGCGATCGACGGCGAGGAGGTCGGCCCCGACGGGACGCTCACGCTGCGCAAGGGCGAGCTCGTCGACCACTCGTTCCGCGTCGCGCTCCGCCACCTCGGCGAGCGCCTGCGCCTGCGCGTGATGCGCAAGAAGGCGCTCCTCGAGCTCGACGTGACGCTCGAGGGCCCCGCGCTCCTCGTGCCCGAGGATCGCTACGACGTGCGCCCGACGTACTTCGTGTTCGGCGGGTTCCTCTTCGCGCCGCTCTCTCGCGACTACCTGAAGAGCTGGGGCAGCGAGTGGTGGAAGGCTGCGCCGAACGAGCTCATGACCGTCTACGAGACGTCGATCCGGACGCGCGAGCGTCAGGAGGTCGTCATCCTGCAGAAGGTGCTCGCCGACAAGGTGAACCAGGGCTACCACGAGTACGAGAACCACGTGGTCGCGCGCATCGACGGCGTTCGGGTCGCGAGCCTGCGGCACCTGGTCGAGCTCGTGGAGACCGGCGACGAGCCCTTCCTCACCGTCGAGCTCAACGACGGCCAGCGCCTCGTGCTCGATCGAGAGAAGGCGCGGGAGCGAACCCCCGAGATCCTCGAGCGCTTCAACGTGCGCTACGACCGCTCGCTCGACTTGCGCAAGGCGATCCGCGCGAAGGGCAAGGCGCCGAGATCGGCCGGGGCGAAGTCGACGAAGGCGAAGGCGAAGCCGGCGAAGGCGAAGCCAGCGAGGCCGGCAGAGGCGGCGAAGGCGAAGCCGGCGAAGGGAAAGCGCAAAGCCGCCCGTCGCTGAGCCCCGGGCCGCGCTCGGCGCGCGAGGCGCCTCGCCTCGCCGGGGCGTTGCGCGACTTGCGCAAGCTTGCGCAACCCCCCAGCGCAGCTCCGGCCCGGCTTGCGCAATCGCTTCTCGATGCGCCACGAAGGCGCTCGCGCGACCTGGAAAACAAGGCAAATCGCGCTTGGCATCGTCGTTGCTCTCCCGTGGTTCGAACACCACCACCAGGGGGAGAACGCCATGAACCTTCAGAAGAACCGCCACGCTCGTCTCGTCACCCTCGCCCTCGGCGGCGCGCTCGCGCTCGGCGCGATCTTCACGTCCGGGTGCTCGTCGCAGAAGCGCGTGAGCTACCTGCCGCAAGCGGGCGACGTCGTCGCGGCGACGCCCTCGAAGGACGTGGAGGTCCTGCTCGATCGCGCTCCTTCGGCGGCGCACGTCGTCACGGGCGAGCTCTTCGCCGCGGCGCTCTCGAACCCCCAGAGCATCGAGCTGATGAAGGAGAAGGCCGCGGCCGCCGGTCTCGACGGCATCTACTGGATCGACTGCACGTCGACCTGCTCGGGGCGCTGCAGCGCGAAGGGCTACGTCTACGTCGATCGGTCGTTCGCAAAGGTCGCCGCGGCGCGCGCCGTCGCGTCGGAGTAGCGCTCGAGCGCCACGTTTTGGTAGCCAAGCGGCGGCGCCTTCCCGCACCATGAGCTTGCTCGCGCGCCCTACCGCGCCGAGCGCGGCCGCGGCCGGGAGGTGTTTCGATGAGAGCGAGCTTCGTCTTCTTGAGTTCCGGGGTGGTCGCGCTTTGCGCGACGGTGGCGTGCGGAGGGAGCAGCGGCACCGGGGGCGCCGGCGGCACCGGCACGACCTCCGCGACGAGCTCGCAGTCGGCGACGTCGAGCTCGAGCAAGGCGTCCTCCAGCGCGTCGACGACGGCGTCGGGGACGGGCGGCGCGGGCGGTGGATCCGACATCAACTGCAACCCGGTGAACGACGTCGAGTGCGGCGCGGGCAACGTCTGCGACTTCGCCGATCCGACCGGCTTCATCTGCTACGTCGGGCCTGGCGTCCTCGACGTGTGCACCGCGTGCGACTACGCGAACCAGTCGATGCCGTACTGCAAGGACGGCCTCTCGTGCATGCCGACCGACGCTGGCGGGACGACCGGCACGTGCGTGCGCTTCTGCTGCTCCGACGCCGACTGTGGTGGCGCGGCCGGCTCGTGCGAGAAGAACACGCTCACCGGCGATCCCAACGTCGGCTTCTGCGGCGCCTCGGACGCCGGTCACACGTTCGTGATGACGCCGGTCTGCACGGCGCCCACGGCGACGCCGACGGGCACCTGCTACACGACGCCTCCGTGACTCAGTCGCGCAAGTAGGCGTGCGATCCGGAGAGCAGCGCGGTGCCGTAGTCGCGGCCCGAGAGCGGCTCGTGCGTGGAGGTCGAGAGGAGGACGATCTCGGCCTTCGCGCCGCACGCGAGCACGAAGGCGCTCCCGTCGCGCGTGAGCGTCACGCCGCGCGGGCTCCGCACCTCGTAAGTGCCCGCGAGCCGCCGATCGCGCACGTGCCAGAACGTGACGAGGTTGCCGCGCGGGTTCGTCACGAGGGCGATGTCGCTGGGCTCGTGGATGCAGACGCTGAGCGACTCGCCGAGCATCCGCTGCGTCACGTCGGCGGGCTCCGCGACGCTCGCGAGCGCGCCGCCGGCGGGGCGGAGCGAGACGCCACCCTGGCTCGACTCCTCGGGTAGACCGGCGCGAGGCGCCGAGACGACCGCGAGCGCGCCATCCGACGCGATGAAGAGGTGACCCGCGTTGATGCGCGGGTTGTCGATGACGAGCTTGTCGCGCAGCGCGCCCGACTCGAGATCGACGAAGGCGACCGACGGGGCGTCGGCGCTCCCGAGCGTGCCGCCGCCGTTCGTGACCACGAGCGTGCGCCCGTCGTCGACGAGCACGCAGTCGTGAGGAGCGAGGCCGTAGGTCGGCACCTCGTCGAGGACCTCGAGCGACGCGCCGTCGCGCACGGTGATGCGGCCCGAGAGCGAGTCGAGCGAGGCCTCCACGACGAACACCTTCGCCCCGTCCTTCGAGAAGAGGCCGTGGCCGTAGAAAGCGCAGCCGGGCGACGCGGCGATCGGCGCGAGCACCTCGAGCGTGTCGAGATCGACGAGGCACCCGCCGGGGCCCTTCTTCTCGAACACCGCGGCGCGCGCCTTTCGGTTCGGGTCCTGCGTGAAGCCGTGACCGAGGAAGCCGACGGGGATGCGGCGCACCTCGCCGGTGTCGAGGTTCACCTGATCGAAGAACGCGCGCGTGGCGCCGATCTTCGGATCCATGAACTGCGTGCCGCCGACCACGGTTCCGAGCATGAAATGAAAGAGACCCGAGACGAGGCGCTCGCGCAAGCGCCGAGGTCCTTCAGGACGGGGCGAGCGTGGCGCGCACGATCTCGCCGAGGTGGGCGAGCCCGACGCTGCCGGCCCCGAGGACGGCCTCGTGGAACGCGCGCAGATCGAAATCGGCGCCGAGCTTCGCGCGCATCTCCTCGCGGAGCTCGAGGATCACGCGCTCGCCGACCTTGTAGGAGATCGCTTGGCCCGGCCACCCGAGGTAGCGCACCGCCTCGCTCTCGGCGAAGCCGCGATCGATGAAGGCCCGCGTGACGAGGAACTCGACGCACAGGTCGTGCGACCACACCTCGCCCGGATGAAAGTCGTAGGTCTCGGGGATCGGCAGCTCGAGGTGCATGCCGATGTCCGCGACGATGCGGCACGCGCGGAAGAGCTTCGCCATGAGCATCCCGAGGACGTACGAGGGGCGCTCGTAGTAGCCGAGCTCGTCCATGAGCTGCTCGGCGTAGAGCGCCCAGCCTTCGGCGTATCCCGAGCAGCAGACGAGCAGGCGATGCAGGCGGCTCAAGCGATCGGCGTAGTAGACCTGGAGCCCGCACTGCAGGTGGTGACCGGGGAAGCCCTCGTGGTACGCGGTCGTGATCTCGCTGAAGAGCGCGTACTTCTTCTCGGCGCTGGGCGCGTAATAGACCGTGCCGGGTCGCGAGAAGTCCTCGCTCGGCGGGATGTAGTAGGCGCCGAGCGCGCCGCCCGGAGGCGCGAGCTTCACCTCGATCGACTGGATCTCGTCCGGGACGTCGAAGTGGCTCTTCATCAGCTCGGCGAGCGCGCGGTTCTGTCGCTCGCGCATGAGCACGAGGAAGCGCTCGGTGTCCTCGACGAGCTCGTCGGGGTGGCGCTCGAGGTGGCGGACGGCCTCTTCGAGCGTCGCGCCGGGTCGCACCTGCTCCACGAGGCGCTTCATGGCCGCTTCGATCGAGGCGATCTCGCGATAGCCCCACGCGTAGGTCTCGAGGGGATCGAGCGTCATCCCGAGGAAGCGCGCCGCGCTGCGCGTGTAGCGCTCACGACCGACGGGATCGCGATCGGGCGCGTGGGGCAGGTAGCTCGCCTCGAGTCGGAGGCCGAAGTCGCCGAACGCGGCGCGCGCGTGGTCGACCGCGGCGACGAGCCGCGCGCGGAGGGCGGGGTCGTCGACGCTCGCGGCGCCGACCGCGTCGCAGAGACCGCGGAGCGACGAGTCGGAGCCTGCGTGGATCTTCGCCTGCTCGATCACCGCGCGGACCTGGCGCTTGGCGGCGAAGAGGCCGCGCGAGCGCCCGAGCTCGAGCGCGCGGAGATACCCGTCGAGCGGCTCGCCGATCGTCTCGAGGCGCTTCGCGATCGCGGCGACGCCCTTCGCCGTCCCCGAGTCCATGAGATCGAACACCTGCCGCATGTGCTGGAAGGGGGACTCGATGTTGTTCAGATCGGCGAGGTGATCGCCGTGATCGAAGTACGCGATGCGCTCGTCGAGGAACTCACGCATCACGCGGCGCGCGACGAGCGCCCAGCGCTCGTTCGTCGGCGGTAGCGCGGCGAGGCGCGCGCGGTAGCCGTCCAAGAACGCCCTCGTGGCCTCGGCGCCGGCGGGCGAGTAGTCGTCCCAACCGTCGTGCTCGCCCGGGATGCCGGTGAGCGTGGCCTGGACGGGGCTCCTCTTCGCGTAGTCGTCGACGAACGCGCTCGAGAGGGCGAAGACGGGATCCGAGGTCGGTGCGGGCTGCTGCATCGGGCCGGGAGCCTAGTACAGCTCCGTTCCGGGCGGTCGCGCGGCGCGAAGGGCGCGCCGCGCTTCATGAAGCTTCGTTCACCTCGGCTCGTCCGGGGGGGGCGCCTTCGGCTCCGCGTCGCCCGTGCCCTCCGCTCGCTCGCGGCGTCGCGTCGCGTCTGCGAGGGCGACGCGTGCCCGCGCGCCGGTCACCGACACCGGCGCGACCTCCTCGCCCCTTTCGACGAGCGCCGCGACGGCCCTCCGGAGCACGGCCTTCTTCTCCTTGGCCGTCACCGTCGGCCACATCGACTCGATCACGCTGTTCAGCTCGGCGCCCATGAGCACGCTGAACGAGGTGTAGTAGAGCCACAAGAGCAACACCATTGGAGCTGCAAGAGAACCGTAGATGGGGCTCGACTCGACGCTCCAGCGCGCGTAGGCGCGCAGCGCCGCGCTGCCCCCGACGAACAAGAAGAGGCCGAACGCCGCGCCGGGGACGTCCCGCTTCCACGGGGTCCGCCACGGCACGGAGAAGTGGTAGCTCGTCGTCAGCGCGAACATGGTGCCGACGACGACCACCGGCCAGTAGAGGACGTCCCAGAGGACCACGAAGCCGTGCTCGGCGTGGAGCGGCGCCGCGACGGCGCGACCGATCCGGGGGCCGAGGACGAGCAGCGGGAAGAGCGTGGCGCCGAGCACGACGCCGACGAGCGTGTAGGCGATGGCGAGCGCCCGCCGGCGCCAGAGCGCGATGCGGACGTCGATGTCGTAGACGACGTGCAGCGCTTCGATGAGCGCGTCCGACGCGCTGGCCGCGGAGAAGAGGGAGAAGAGCAGGCCGAGCGAGAGGATGTCGGCCCGGCCCGAGGACAGCGTCGAGGCGACGGTGGGCGCGATGACCTCGTCGACCGCCTGCCTCGTCATGAAGGTGGCCGCGGTGGAGAGCACCTCGGCCTCGAGCCTGTTGGTGAAGTCGGTGCCGAACGCGGAGCCGATGAAGCCGAGCGCGGCGAAGAGCGCGAGGACGGCCGGGGGGAACGAGAAGAGCGCGAAGAAGGCGACCTGCGCGGCGAGGCCCGTCGTCCGGTGCCTCCCGACGCCGCGATAGAAGCGCACGGCGATCTCCCTCCACGTGTGCGGATCGCGCAGCGTGGGGGGGACCTCCGAGAGCGGCGCTCCGTCGTCCGTCGGCACGGACGAACTCTACCAAGGTCGCGCGCGGACGACCTCGTGATCGGCCCATCGGGCTCAGCGGACGATCTGCCCGATCTCGGTCGTGAACGCGGCGCGGTGCTCGAGTCGACCGCCTTGCTCCGCGATGTGCGCGACGTGGTCGACGGCGAGCCCGAGGAAGCGCGGGCCGTGCGCCTTGAACACCTCGGGATCGCCGGTGCATGAGAAGCGGAGGACGCCGGCGCCGGGCTCGTCGAAGCCCGGGTGACGCTCGAGCCAGTCGCGGAGGCGCTCGGCCACGAAGGGCGCCGGGTCGAGCACGCGGGCGCGCGTCGCCTCACGAAACGCGGACGCGAGGAGCGGGTAGTGCGTGCAGCCGAGGACGAGCGTGTCCACCTCCTCGAGCCCGACGAGGTAGCGCGCGACCGATTGGCGCGCGATGTCCGTGTCCTCCCAGCCCTCCTCCACGATGGCGGCGAGCAGCGGTGCGGCGCGCTGCGTGACGCGGTGGGCGCCGAGCTTCTTGATCTCCATCGCGAACGTCCCCGAGGCGACGGTGCGCGCCGTGCCGATGATGCCGATGTGGCCCTCGCTCGATCGCACGGCGATCTCGGCGGTGGGCACGGTGACGCCGAGCACGCGCCGAGGGCTCCCCGCGCCGGCGTATCGCTGCTGCAAATGACGTAGCGCAACACAAGAGACGGTGTTGCACGCGATGACGACGAGGCGGCACCCCTCTTCGAACAGGCGCTCGACGCACTGCTCGGCGAAGTCGAGCAGGGTGTGCACGTCTCTTCCGCCGTAGGGCGCGCGACCGGAGTCGCCGAGGTAGTGGAAGTCGCGCTCGGGCAGCGCGGCGCGGAGCGCGCGGAGCACGGTGAGGCCGCCGAAGCCGGAGTCGTAGACGCCAATCATGGGGAGGGCGGAGCGCCTCGCGCGCCCCTCGATCGCCTCTTTCTGACGAGGCGTGTGGCGGATGTCAAACTTCGTGCGGGTTCGGTCGAGGCGCCCGCGCGCCCCGAGACGCGACGAGCGCGAGGTTGCGAGCGCTGACGTCGCTCGGGAACGCGGTCCCGATCTTCGTGACGAAGCCCGCGTCGGAGAGCGCGAGCGCGCGATCGCAGAGGACGAGGATCTCGATCGGACGCGCGAGGAGCGCGCGAGGGAGCGAGAGGCGGCGGGCCCGCGCGTGCTCTCGGGAGGCCCACGCCGCTGCCTCCGCGATCTCGTCGGCGGAGGGCGGGTCGAGCGCGCGCGCCGCGAACGCGCGGGTCACCAGCGCGTCGAGCGGCAAGTGGCCGGCGCGACGGTTGAGCCCCCGGAGCTCGGCGCCGTGCTCCGTCGCGAGCCCGCGCGCCGCGAGCAGCCGGTGGAGGGCGAAGCGTCGCTCTCTCGCCGCGAGGTTCTCTCCGCGCGTGCGCTCCACGCCGACCTCGCGCGCGACGAGGTTCGAGAGGCCGAGGACCTCGCGCGGCAGCGTCACCGCCTCGCGAGCCACGCCGCCGAGGTGAGAGGCGGACGCGAGGAGCGCCCTCGCGGGCGAGCGGCGCTTCTGGAGGCAGCAGCCCACGAGCGCGATCGACGCGCCCGATCTCGCGGCGGCCTCGACCATCACGTCGCCGAGCTCCCCGCACGCGTGCAGGCCGAGCACGCAGTCGTCGTCGGCGAGATCGAGCCCGTCCTCGAGCACGTCCGTCTCGGTGAACGAGACGCCGTCGTCTCGAGAGAGAGCGCGCGCGCGGCTCGCGAGCGTCGCGTCGCGCTCGAGGCCCACGACCTCGCGCCCGAGGTCGGAGGCGACGAGGCGCGTCAGGTGACCGTGACCCGAGCCGACGTCGAGGACGCGCGAGGCGCGCGCCGCGACCGGACCCGAGAGCCGCGCGAACGCCTCGATTTGGGCTCGCTTGCGCGGCGTCTCTCCGCGTCGCAGGCGACCGCGCGGCGCGTCGTCTTCGACGAGCGGCGCGAGCGTCGCGACCTCGCGCGCGCGCTCGAAGAGCGTGACGAGCGATCGCGGCGCGTCGGCCGGCCAGGGCGCGCCGAGTCCTTCGGTCTCGAGCGTCGCGAGCGCGTCGTCGTCGAGGGCGAGGAGCACCTCGACCCAGCCGCGACGCTCGAGCGCGGCGGGAGGCCGGCCGTCCCACACGCGCGCGTCGACCACGTCCCGGTGCTCCGAGACGAGGCGCGCGGCGCTCGCGAATCGCTCGTGCGTCTCGTCGCTCACGGAGACGCCGGCCGGATCCGCGCGAGGATCGCCTTGGCGGTCGACGAGAGACCGTTCGGATCGAGGGCGGCCTCGAGCGTGCGCGCCCTCAGCGTCTCCTCGTACGCCGCTCTCCGACCGTCTTCGTCGAGATCGTGGAAGGCGCCCGAGGGCACCACGCGCCCGAGGGCGTCGCGTTCGCGGTACGCGCCCACGACCTCCTCGATGAGTCGTTCGCGATCGGCGGGGCTCGTCATGTCGCCTCCCTCGTCGTGGACGCGCGATCGTCGGCGCGCGCCGCGTCGAGGCCGAGTCCTTGGCCCTCGAGGCACGCCGAGACGAGCCGCCGCGCGCGGGTCACGTTCTGCAGGAACGTGTTCGGGCGCATCCCGAGCCGCGAAGCGAGCGCGACGTCGGGCTCGGCGCCGCCGCTCTCGAGCCGCGCGACGAGCGCGCTCCGGGGCGGACCGGCGAGCTTCTCGAGACAGAGCAGGATCACGCGGCGGAGCAGGGGATCGATCTCCGCGGGCGCGATCGCCTCGTCGGCGACCGCGGCCTCGTCGAGCGGAGCCTCGCGGCGCCGTCGCAGCTCGCTCACCGCGAGGTTGTGCGCGATGCGGATCGCGAGCCGCACGAGCCCGTCGTCGCGTCCGTCGGGGACGAAGCGCGGCGCGACCTGCCACACGCGGAGGAAGGTCTCTTGTACGACCGCCTCCGTGTCGACGCGCGCGGCGAACGACCGGAGGCTGCGTCGTACGGTGAGCTCCGCGCCGGCGACGAAGCGCCCGAAGGCGTCTCTGTCGCCGGCGGCCATGCCCGGCAGGAGCTCGTCGAGGTTCGTGGGCATGGTCGGCTCGGATCCTCTCTAGCGGGCGCGGCGGGCGACGAGGCGGACGGACGCGCCGAGCGTCACCGTCGCCTCGATCGCGCCGAAGACGCTCGGGGGCGCGTCGACCTCGATCGTGACGCGGAGCGTACGGCCCGCCTCGTGCCGGCCCTCGCGGGTCGATGCGCTGACGACGAGGCGCGCGGTGAGGGGTCGTCCGTCCACGAGGAGCGACACCGACGCGTCTCGGTAGTCGAGCTCGAGCGCGTCTCCGTCGACGTCGAGCTCGATCACGACGCGCCCGTCCTTCGCGACGACGATGCGCCCCTCGACGACGCGCGCCGCGGCGCCGCCGTCCGCCGCGATCTCGGCGAGGGCCTCGGGCGCGGCCGCCTCGTCGCTGCCGCCGAACGCGTCGCGCACCGCCGCGACGACCTTCGCGAGGAGACGACGCTTCTCCTTGGGCTTCTCCGCGTCGTCTCGCCCACCGACGGATCGAGCCGCGTCGTCCCGCTCGCTCCGGCTCGCGGGCGGCCCGCCGAAGGCCTGCGCGGGAGGCGGCGCTCCGGCGCTCGCGGGCGCCGAGCGTGCGCGCGCCGCGCCGGCTTCGACGGCCTTCCCGCGGGGCGCCGATGCCGCGCTCGGGGCGGGCGGTGGCGGAGGTGCGCTCGCCTCTCCGAGCGCGGCCTTCGGCGCCACGGCCATGCGAGGGGCGCCTTTCGGCATCGGGGCCGGGGCCGGGCGCGCCATCGGGCCCGCCATCGTGTACGCCTGCGCGCCGATCGGGGGCAGCATCGCCTGCACCGGAGGCGACGCCGCGCGCAGGCCGAGCCCTTCGGCGCTCATGCCGAACGGGAGCGCTTGCGGCATCGTCTCGCGCCGCGACGGATCGCGCGGGTCGACCGTCGCCTCCGCCGTCACCGCGATCCACGAGGTGAGGCGCGTCGAGATCGCGAACCCGAGCCCGAGCCCTTCGATCTCGCGATCGATCGACGCGCGCGATCCGCCCCCCGCGAGCCGAGCCTCGAGATCCTCCACGCGCTCCCGCGCGAAGAGCTTGGCCACCGCGCCGCTCCCGTGGCCCGGATCACGCGGCTCGACGTACGTCCGATGGAGGTAGTCGCCCTCGGCCGTGCGCCCGCGGATCACGATCTCCCCGCCCTCCGGCCGCAGCTCGAGCGCGATGCGCGCGGGCGATCCTGCGAACAGATCGGGGAGGCGCTCGGGGACGCTCCGCACCACCGCGGAGCCCGTCACGCTCAGGTTCACCACGATCGGCGACGACATGCGATCGAGCAGTCGTCGCGCCGCCCGCTCCGGATCCTCGCCGATCCCGAGGATCGCCTCGACGCCTCGACCCGCGCGCGCGACCGGCATGAGGAGCGCGCGGTTCGCCGCGGCACCCACGCCGAGGGCATGAAAGCGCGCGGAGGCGGGCAGATCCGCGAGGAGCGCGCCCACGACGTCTCGCTCGAAGCCGACGAGCCCGTCGGTGATGAGGACGATCTGCCGTTGCGCCTCGGGGCGCCGATCGGCGAGCGCGGCGCGGATGCCCGTCAGCATCTCCGTGCCGCCCGACGCGACGAGCCGATCGATCCAGCGGAGCGCGTCGAGCCGGTTCTTCTTCGTCGCGCGCTCGGGTGCGGACCGGAACGCGCTCGTCGTGGAGCTGAACTCGAAGAGATCGAACGAGTCGGTGTCCGAGAGGCTCTCGACGAGCGCCGACGCGACGCGCTTCGCTTGCGCGAGCGGCTCGCCCTGCATCGATCCGCTCGTGTCGATGAGCAGCGTCATGTCGCGGGTCACGCGAGCTGCCTTCGCGCTGGGTTCGGGCGGGACGAGCGTCGCGAGGGCGAACATCGCCCCCGAGATTGCCTCGGCCTCCGGGTGTGCCTGCGGGCCGGCGGCGGGCCGCGCCACCGACAGCTCGACCGAGGGCGCCGGGCGAGCGACCGGCCACCTCACGACGACGTCGCGATCGAGCGCCGCTTGGTTGCCGCCGCCGAGCTCGACCGCGAACCCGCCGTCTCTCGGCGCGCACTGGAGCGGGTGGCTCGGCGACTCGGGGGATCGCCCGGGCGCGACCGCGTCGCCGATCGCGAGGAAGAGCGAGGCGCGCGCCGCGAGGGCGCCCGACGCGACGTCGAGCGTGACGCCGCCGAGCGCCGCCGCGTCGTCGCCGAGGTAGCGGGGCGCCGCCGCGAGCGGGAAGCGGAGCTCCCACGCGCCCTCCGCGAGGAAGGCGAGCGGTTGATCGAGCGTGATCTCGCTGACCACCTCGGCGCCCGGCGGGATGTTGCCGATCTCCTGCGTGAACAGGCTCGAGCGCTCCTCGTCGAGCAGCGCCGCCGTCTTGCCCTCGAGGATCGCGTCCTCGAAGCGCTCGCGCGCGCGCGCCTTGCGATCGATCTCGCCGACGATGCGGCGCTCGCCGACGCGGAACGCGAACGCGCTCACGGCGGCGTCGGCGGGCAGCGGCATCCGGTAGGTGACCGTGAGCGGCTCGGCGTGCGGGTTCGAGAAGCGCTGCTCGAGCACGATCCGTCCGAGCCCGGCCTTCGCCTCCACGCGCAGCGAGGCGGACGCGAGCGGCAGCGTCTTGCCTTCGGTCGCGACGAGCCGCGCGCCGTGGGGGAGAGCCTGGGAGGAGGTCATCGGGGCGTGAACGGTCATCGTAGTGCCTTCCGCTGGGGGCCGAGGGGGCCGTGGTGGCCCGCTTTTCCGGGCTTCTGCGGTGAAAACGCAGCGGCGGGGGCGCTTGTGACAACGCTCGCGATCTTTTTTCGCTCAGGGCGGTGGGTCGGTGGGGACCATCGCTTCGATGGTGGTCTCGTCGATCTTCGCGTCGCGGTCCCAGCCGGCGCACGTCATCGAGGGGAAGCGGCGGAGGAGCTCGTCGGCGAACCGTCGCGAGGCCTCGGCGACGGCGTCGCCCGGGTAGCTCACCTCGAGCTGCGCCACGAGGCGCCTGTCACGCAGGGAGAAGAAGGACGCGGAGAGATCGATCGACCCCTCCGTCTCGATCTCGCGCGGCGCGTCGCGCGGCTGGTTTCGGAGGTGTTGGTTCATGCCCGCGTACTGTCGAGGCGCGGCGACGGTCTTGGTCGTGCCCGGCGGATGGGCTCCCTTCGACACGAGGAGGATCACGTCGCCCTTCGCCGCAGGCGCGAGCGCGGAGAGCAGCGCGTCGGTGACGCCGGTGACGCGCGTGACGTGGTCGATCGCCGACGCGAGGGCGGGGTGATCGGTGTCGAGGATCTGCGAGTAGAAAGCATCGCAGCCGCCGCCGCCGAGCGGTGTCGCGAGCGTGGGACCGAGGTCGGTCCACTCGTCGGCACGCAAGAGACCGTCCTCGAAGACGCCCACGACCGACACCTTCATCGGTCGTCGATCGAAGTCGGGCAGCCGGCTCACGTGCACCTGGGGATCGCTCCCGCCACAGGCGGCGAGGGCGAGGAGGCCGAGGGAGAGGGCTCGCGTCAGCATGGGCGTCCACCCTAGCCCATCGCGTCTCGCGCAGGGGGGACGCGGGGGCTCCCCTCTGTGACGCCTCGCGCCGCGTCCATCTTCTGATTGAGGCCTCCACGTCGCCGGGCTACGTCACGCTCCATGCAACGATCCACCGTGCGCGCGGTCGCGACGATCTCGACCTCTCTCCTGCTCCTCGGGCTCTCGTCGGCTTGTGGCGGCAAGGTCATCCTCGAAGCGGCCGAGGGCGGCGCGGGCGGCACGTCGTCGCAGACGTCCGTCGGCAAGGGCGTCGGCACGTCGGGCACGAGCGTGAACGGAACCGGCGTGGCAGGAACGAGCGACGTCGGCACGAGCGTGACGTCGGTGAGCGCCGTCGGCACGAGCGTGACGTCGGTGAGCGCCGTCGGCAGCACCGGCAGCGGGCTCCCGCCGACGAACGTCTCCTGCAACGGCGCGCCCTGCAACCCCGGCGAGATCTGCTGCTTCAACCCGGTCGGCCCGGGGGATCAATGCGGCCAGAGCGGCCAGTGCCCGACCGGCTTCGTGGAGCTCTCGTGCAACGGCCCCGAGGACTGCCCCGGGGGCGTCTGCTGCGGCACGATCAACTTCCAAGCGCAGGCGTTCGAGGGCATCTCGTGTCAGCCGTCGTGCAACGGCATGGGCAAGATCACGATCTGCAGCCAGCAGGATCCGACGGTCTGCCCGCCCGGCACGCAGTGCCACAAGTCGAACCAGCTCGGTGACGGCTACCGGGTCTGCTTCTGACGGTGGAGTCGCCGCCCGACGCCGAGCCCGGCACCGCCCCCGAGAGCGCCGAAAAGCCCGAGGGGCCGTCGAAGTTCGTGGGCACGCCGCCCGCGGCGCCGAAGAAGAAGCGCCGATGGCTTCGGAGGCTGCTCGTCGTCGCCGCGCTGATCCCCGTCCTCGTCCTCGCGCTGTGGATCGCGATCCACCGGGTCGGCTGGCTCGGTCCATGGCTCGCCGACACCGGGCGCGCCATCCTCGGCAACGACGCGATCGCGAAGCTCGAGGACTGGGCGTACGCGATGCAGGACAAGTTCAACACGGCGACGCGCGGCGGCGAGAAGCCGAAGGCGCGCTGGACCGTCCCGCCGAAGGCCCCCGAGAAACCGACGCCGAAGGGACCGGACGCGCCGAAGCAGATCTACCCGACGTTCGAGCTCCCCGACGTGGGGCCCATGCTCGAGTCGTTCTCCGCGCCGGGGGACGGGCAGTGGGTGCCCATCGTCGATCCGCGCAAGACCGACGAGCCGGCGCCGATGATGAAGACGCTCGTGCACCCCGACGGCAAGCGAGGCTGGGCCAACGTGGCGGTGCTCGCGGTCGACATGCGGCAGATCCAGCTGCACCTCGTCGCAGGCACGATGGAGCCGATGACGAAGCTCGCCGAGGCGAAGGAGCACAAGCGCACCGGGCTCATCGCGCCCGGGGATCTCGCCTCCACGATCGCGGTCTTCAACGGCGGCTTCAAGACGACGCACGGCAACTACGGCATGAAGGCCGAGGGCGTCCTCTTCGTCGAGCCGCACGGCCGCGCGTGCACCATCGCGATGTACCCCGACGACAAGCTCATCATCCGCTCGTGGGAGGCCGTCGCCGACTCGGTCGACAAGATGGTGTGGTTCCGTCAGACGCCGATGTGCATGTTCGAGAACGGCGAGATGCATCCCGGTCTCACGGTCGACACCAACACGCACTGGGGCGCGACGCTCGACAAGGACACGGTGATCCGGCGCTCCGCGATCGGTCTGTCCCAGGACGGCCAGGTGCTCTACGTGGGCATCTCCGAGGCGACGACGGCGACCGCGATCGCGAAGGCCATGCATTTCGTCGGCGCGGCGAACGTCGCGCAGCTCGACGTGAACTGGTCGTACCCGAAGGCGTTCACGGTGGAGCCGAAGG
The DNA here is from genome assembly GCA_964467935.1 of uncultured Polyangiaceae bacterium. Classification (GTDB taxonomy): domain Bacteria; phylum Myxococcota_A; class Polyangia; order Polyangiales; family Polyangiaceae; genus CAYYKK01. The sequence goes on along the minus strand of CAYYKK010000037.1, from coordinate 9,029 downwards.
GCGGATCGTCGACCGAGGTCGAGGTGAAGCCGATCGTCGACGGGTTCGAGTTCTCGCCCGACGACTACGTGAAGAAGGAAGCCGTCCGCGACTTCTTCTACATCACGAGGCTCGCGAAGCCGCGCGAAGCGGCGCCGTGAGCGGTGGACGCGCGGTGCGGTCGAGCGGCTGACGGGCGGATCACCCGAGGGGAGGGACACGCGATGCGAGCACGAGCGACGTGGCTGTGGCTGGGGGCGCTGACCGCGTGCACGGGCGCGTCGCCGAGCGCTTCGGAGGGGCTCGGCGCGCGGCCCGGAGGCGTCGAGACGACGCACGCCGGCTCGCAGAAGTGTGAGCCTGGGCGACGGCTCGGCTTCGTCTTCTGGGGACACGCGAGGGGACCCGCCGCGGAGGCGGTGGTCACGCGACACCTCGCCGAGGGCGCGCCGAAGGCGGTGCTCTGGAAGCGCGTCGACGAGAACTTCACCGTCATCGTCCCGGACGAGGAGACCGGCAAGGAGGTCGTCGAGGTCGCGCGCGATCTCAAGCTGAAGATCCAGCGAGAGGACTACGTCGCCGTCGACGCGTCGTGCGGGCTCTCGTGGATGGATCACGGCGTCGACGTCGCCGCGCTCGCGTCGAAGCCGAGAGAAGCGCCCGACGCGGGCGTCGACGACGGCGGTGCGGCGGTCGACGCGGGCGCGCCGATCGACGCGGGCGCGGCGGCGAAGTCGAAGCCCGAGCCGACGCCGGAGGCGAAGGCGTGCGACGCGGCCATCGTCGCGCCCTACGGGGAGTACGCGAAGGCCGTCGGTCACCAGACCTCGGTCGCGTCGACCAAGATGCTTCTGCGCGTGTTCGCGAAGGCGTGCGACGCGTCGTTGCCCGATCTCGCGAAGGCGGCCGGCAAGGCGTCGCGCGTAGGGCGCGCTGCGCGTTCGCGCATCCTCGGCGAGGCGTCGACCTCGTTCTGCCCGGTCCACGACGACGCGAAGTCGGCGGAGCTCGTCGCGAAGGAGTGCCCACCCATCGAAGGCGACGCGACGCTCGCGGTGTGGAAGCTGCTCGATCCCGGCACCTACGCCTTCACCCAAGAGCTGAAGAAGCTCGGGATCGCGAGCGTGCTCGTCGACGAGCTCATCCTCCAGGCGTCGCTCCACCCCGAGCTCGACAAGTAGCCGAGCGCCTCTTGGAGCGCCCTCCGAAGAGCCGTCCGCTCCTTCCGCGGCTGTCCGATCGAGCGCTCGCGCGCCGTCACCTCGTCGACGGCGTGGAGCGGATCGCGCTGCACGACGCGTCCACGGGCGCGCTCTTCCTCCTCGCGCCCTCGCGATGGGACGTCGCGCGACACGCCGACGGCACGCGCACGGTCGAACAGATCGCGCGCGCGGCTTCGGTCGGCGACGCGATCCCGTTCGTCGAAGCGGCGGAGATCGTCGACGAGCTCGGCGCCGCCGATCTGCTCGACGAAGGCCCGCGCTCGTCGGCGCCTCCGCTCGACCTCGACGAGGAGCAGCGGGGGCGGACGGCGCTCGCGCTCCTTCGCGTCGAGGCGCTGCCCGACTACGCGTTCCGCTGCGACGGTCGCGGCGAGTGCTGCGCGTCGTACGCGTCGCTCGCGGTCACGGAGCGCGATCTCGCGCGGGCGCGGAGGGTCGGCCTCACGCTCTTCCCCGGGCGCACCGAAGACGATTCCGTCACGCCCTTCTCCGGCGCGTCGCGGAGCGATCTCTTCGCGATGGGCCTCGTCGACGGGCGCTGCATCGAGCGCCGCGACGGCGGCTGCGATCTCCACCTCCGCGGCGGCGCCGACGCGAAGCCCACGGCCTGTCGCACCTACCCGTTCACCCTCGTCTCCGACGGCGAGGTCGTCCGGGCCTCGGTCGTGTGCGAGTGCAGCTGCGTCTTTCGGAGCCTCGCGCCGGGCGACACGCACGAGGCCGAAGCGCTGCCCGAGCGCATGAGCGGCTTCTCCGACGAGACGCGCGTCCGACGGCTCGATCCGCAGATCGCGCTCACGGCGCACACGATGGCGTCGGACGCGGCGGTGCTCCGCTGGACCCGCTCGGTGCTCGCCGCGCCCGACGCGGAGAACCCCGTCGCCCTCTGTCTCGATCAGGCGATGACGCTCGGGGCGCTGGCGCACCGAGGGAGCGGTCACCCCGACGACGCGCCGAAGGGAGGAGCGCGCGAGATCCTCCTCGCGGCGCTCGAGCGGTTCGCGGCGCGCGTCGAGGACGGGCGCGCTTCGGCCGACGCGTGGCGCTCACCGAGCGACAGGACCCGCGTCGCGCGAGGCGTCGTCGCGCGCGCGGCCCTCGCGGCGCTCGCGCCGGGGCGCCTCGAGATCCTCTTCGAGTCCCTCGCGCGCGCGCGCGACGAGATGTTCTTCGTGCGCGCGACCCTGTTCGGCGTCCTCGTCGGCGCGCCGATCGTCACCGCGCT
>CAYYKK010000037.1:0-6592 GCA_964467935.1 uncultured Polyangiaceae bacterium | reverse complement strand
GCTCGAGGCGATGGCGGCGCGACTCCTCGTCGCGCGCGAGATCGGTGACGCGGAGGGGGCGGGGCGTCACCCCATCGCGACCGTCGAGATGGTGCACCGCGGGCTCACGGGCTAGTCAGGAGTCGACGGGCGCGTGCCTTTTGCGCTACTGCTGTGCCTCGAACGAGGGGCGAACCGCCGCGCGTCGCGGCGAGGGGCGCCTCGAAGGAGCCCGGCCCGATGTCGATTCCCACTCGTCCCCGCGTCGTCATCACCGGCGGAGGCGGCGGTCTCGGCCGCGCGTTCGCGAAGCACTTCGCCGCCAAGGGCGCGACGATCCTCGTGGCGGACATCGATCCTGCCGCCGCCGAGTCGACGTGCGGCCTTTCGCAAGGCATCGGAGGGCGCGCGTTCGCGACCGCGTGTGATGTCTCGAAGCCCGGCGAGGTCGAGGCGCTCACCGACAAAGCCCGCGACATGCTCGGCGGGGTCGACGTCGTCATCAACAACGCCGGCGTCGCGGTGGCGGGCCCGATGGGCGACATCCCGCTCGAGGACTGGGAGTGGATCGTCGGCATCAACCTGTGGGGCGTCATCTACGGATGCCACTACTTCACCCCCATCTTCAAGCGGCAGGGCTCGGGCCACTTCATCAACATCGCGTCGATGGCCGCGATCGCGCAGGCCCCCAACATGGCGCCTTACAACGTGACGAAGGCCGGCGTCGTGTCGCTCTCCGAGACGCTGTACGCCGAGCTCAAGTTCGCGGGGGTCGGCGTCACCGTCGTGTGCCCGAGCTTCTTCCAGACGAACATCATGAACGCCGGGCGGACCACGAGCATGAACGAGGCGCAGGGCTTCGTGGCGAAGCTCATGCAGCGCTCCAAGGTGCAAGCCGACGACGTCGCGGCGCACGCCGTGCGCGCCGCGGAGAGGGGCCACCTCTACGCGCTGCCCCACCGCGAGGGCGTCTTCGCGTGGGGCGTCAAGCGCCTCGCGCCGGGCCTCTTTCATGGCAACATCGTCGCTCGCGCCGCCAAGCGCACGCTCGGCTGAGCGCTATCGTTCCAGGATGGCGCGGCAGCTCGAGCACCTGGTCGAGGACCCGAGGCCTTGCTCCTACCTCGCGGACAAGAGCGCGACGCTCGAGCATCGCATCTTGCTCGACGTGAGCGTGGAGGAGACCGAGGCGCTCCTCGTGCGCGGTTGGCGTCGCTTCGGACCGGACTACTTTCGACCGCGCTGCGCGCCTTGCAGCGACTGCGTGCCGACGCGCATCCCCACGACGACGTTCGCCCCGTCGAAGAGCCAGCGCCGCGCGCGCGAGAAGTGCGGCGAGCTCGAGATCCGCATCGGCCCTCCGCGCTTCGACGCCGAGCGGCTCGCGCTCTACCACGCGTGGCACGCGAAGCGCGAGGAGGCGCGCGGCTGGGGCGAGGCGCGGCTCGACGAGCGCTCCTACCGGATCCAGTTCGCCATGCCGCACCCCGCGGCGCGCGAGATCACCTACTACGAGCCCGGCACGCGGCGGCTCGTGGGCGTCGCGCTCACGGATCAGACGCCCCACGCGATGAGCGCCATCTACTTCTTCTACCACCCCGACTGGGCCGATCGCTCCATCGGCACCGCGAACGTCGCGTTCCAGGTCGAGATCGCGCGGCGCTTCGGCGCCGAGCACCTCTACTTGGGCTATCGCGTCGACGCGTGTCGATCGCTCGCGTACAAGGCCTCGTTCCGTCCGCAGGAGCGGCTCGTCGGTTGGCCCGAGCTCGAGGACGAGCCGGTGTGGGTCCCGGCCGAGGCGCCGCCGCGGGGTGACGCGCACCACCCGTCGATCGTCAAAGACGGAACGAGAACGTGATCGCGTGACCGCAGATGTCGAAGCGGTCTCCTTCGACGATCTGCTTTCGATGGATGCGGTGGCCTCCGCAGCCGACGCCGTTGGTCGATCCGAGATCGACGAGGTAGTAGGCGCCGTTGTTCCACTCGACCACCGCGTGCTGTCTCGACACGTTCGAGTCCGGCAAGACGAGGTGACAGGTCGTGCGCTCGCGACCGATGACGAAGCGCGGATGATTCACGTGCCCGCGTCGGCCGGCGTACTCGACGAACAGGGGCGGATTGAGCGGGCTCAGGTTCATCTTGGGGGAGGTGTCCTCTGCATCGGAAAATTCGTGGGATCGCTCCGGGAGCTGCTCGAGCTTCTCGTCGAGGACCTCCTCGCGAGGTCGCGGTGATCCGTCCGCCGCGTTCGTCGCGAGCAGCGCCGACGAGATCTCCACCGTGCGGTCGGCGTGCGTGGGCGGCGAGGGCGCGCGCGCGTCGCTCGGCGACATGCCCTGGAGCGTGCGCGACGAGTCGAGCGGTCGCGGGACGAGGCGCTCGGCGGCTCCGTCCGAGGGAGAGGGCGGATCGGGGTGCTGGAGCGCAGGCGCGCGGATCGTGGCGGGCTCACGGGTGAGCTCGCCGTCGCTGATCACGGGCACCGGGGGCGGGGGAGGCACGGAAGGCCTCGGGATCGAAGGCGGCGCGCCCGGCGGTCGTGATCGCCGGATCGCGCCCTCGGGAGGCGTGTGCTCGTCCTCGATCGGCGGCGACGATCGCCGCGTGCGCGAGGGCGGCGGTGGCACGGAGGAGGAGCGAGCCTGCGGACGCGTCGAGAGCGGGCGCGGCGGGACCGACGACGTTCGGCTCGGTTTCGGCGGGGGCGGCGGCGCGGCGTACTCGCGGATCACGCGGTAGCGCGCCATCGCGTCGTTGACGAGATCGTCGATGCTGCGGCCCTCGGCCCGCGCCATCTGCGTGAACGCGTCCCACAGCACGTCGCGGCAGTTGACGAGGTGCTGACTGCTCGGGCCCTGCGTGAAGGTGACGGTCATCCCCGGCGGCGGCTCGGACATGGGCCCCGAGAGATCTCTGCGCACGGCCTCGCGCCCGCCGACCTCCCACCGGAGGAGCGCGCAGCAGCGCCGATCGCGGCAGGTGAGCAGATGACGCGCGGCGGCCTCCACCTTCGCGCCCTCGAGCTCGCCCGCGGACAGCGACGCGACGAGATCGGGGGCGAGGTGATCGTCGGCGCCCTCCGTGCCGGCCGCGGCGGCGTGGCTCGCGAGACGCGCGGCGAGCGAGGCGTCGTCGAGGACGATCTCACCTGCGCCGTCCTCCACGCGGAGGACCCGTCGAAAGATGCCCGCGACCGCGCCGGCCCCGAGGGCTCCGAGGCGCTCCTCGGTGGCGAGGATCGCGAGCGAGCTCTCGACCGCCGCGCGGTAGCTGGCTCGCCAATCGCCGATCACGAGCTGCTTGTCGCCCAGCGCGTCGCGCGTCGCCGCGAGCGCCGTGGCGTCGCTCGGATCGCCCGGCACGAAGCGGCGCGCCTCGAGCGCCGATCGCGCGAGGCGCGGCTCGATCGCCTCCAGCACGTCGAAGAAGAGCACGAGGTAGCGGTAGGTCGAGAGCGCGCGCCGCTCGTGGATGGCGGCGTCGGTCGCGCCGAGGCTCCCTCGCCAGGTCGTCGCGTAGAACGCGCCGCGGAGCGAGTCGATCATCATCGCGAAGCCGGGCGCGTCGATGCGGGCGAGCCGCGCGAGCGCGCTCTCGGTGCGTGACGCGAGCGCGGGATCGGCCTCGGCGCGGTTCGTCGGCCCCGGACCGTCCCGCGGTGTCTGCGGCTCCGTGTCGGCGAGCTTCTCGGCGATCGCCGCGTGGACGAGCGCTCGGTACGGCCACGCGCTCAGCCAGAGGCGCGCGTCGCGCGGCGCCGCCTCGTAGGAGCGGGCGATGTCGTCGGCGCGTCGCGCGGGATCGAGCCACGCCACCATCGCCTTCTGCGAGATGTCCTCGCCGTGCCCGCGGAACCGCTGCCTCACCAGGCGCGGCACGTCGCAGGGCATCGTGAGGAGCCTGTGCCGGTTGTCGATCGTCGGCTCGGCGAGGAGCCGGCAAGCGCGCCCCGGAGCGTCGAGCTCGGGACAAGAGGCGCAGCACGGGGGCAAATGGTTCACGCGGGGCGCGAGTCTACTTGTCGACTCCGCGCCCCGCAAACCATCCCTGAGAGGACGCGGCCCGACGTCGCTCGTCGGGCCCGCGTCGTTCACAGCCGGCGCCTCCTCCTCGCCGTGACGGCCACGCTCACCGCGAGCACCGCCAGATAGCCCGTGTCACCGTTCGAGGCGCCCCATGCGACCTCGCAAGAGCTCGTGTTGCTGCTGCCAGCGGACGTGGCGGTCGGCTCGGCGCTCGCCGGATCGGCGCTCGGCCCGGGCAGCAGCGAGCTGCCCGACGATCCTCCGCCGGCGCCGCTGCCCTTCGACGTCACGCAGTCGCCCGGCGCGGCGGTCGTGGACGTGCAGGTGAAGCCCGCCGCGCAGCCGTTGCCCGTCCCGCGACAGCCGACGACGCACTGCGCGTTCGCGTCGCAGATGACGCCGCTCTGGGGACCGCCGCAGTCCGCGTCGCTCTCGCAGCCGCCGTCGTCGAGCGGATCGAGCGGATCGCGCTCGCCCGGATCGACGGCGCCGTCGTGGTTCAGGTCTTCGAAGCCGTCGAGCCTCCCGCCGCCGTCGGTGTCGGCGAGGAGCGGATCGGTCTTCGTCGCGCCTGCATCTGCATCAGGGATGCAATGGTGCTTCGACAGATCCGTGGCCGGGTTCGAGCAGTCCTTGCCGAGCTCGGTGCCGTCGAAGATCCCGTCGCCGTCCGAGTCCGGATCGAGCGCGTTGATGAGGCCGTCGCCGTCGGTGTCGGCCGCGAACTGGGGCTCGTCTCCGTCGAGGACGCCGTCGTCGTCGCTGTCCGCGTCGAACGGATCGGTGCCGATGAGCTTCTCGTCCGCGTCCCAGAGGCCGTCGCCGTCGCTGTCGACGCAGCCGTTGTCGACGACGCCGTCGCAGTCGTTGTCGATGCCGTCGCCGCAGATCTCCGCCATCGCGTCGCCCGCGGTCGCGTCGCACACGGCTTCGGCGTTCTGGCACGTTATGAGGCCGAAGCTGCGACACTGGCCTTGCCCCACGCTGCACGGGCTGCCCCAACCGACGCACGAGGGCACCTGGACGGCGAGCGTGCACGTGCCGGTGCGCATCAGCTCGTTCGTGAAGCTCGCGAGCACGATGCGCGTGGTGCCCGCGTCGGCGGTCGATGGGGTCCACTGGAACGTGGCCGGCGTCGGGCTCGGCAGGAGCTGGCCGAGCGGGATGCCGAGCTCCGCCTGGCTCGCTCCGACCGCCGAGAGCGAGAGCGCCCCGACGCTCGGATCGAACCCGGCGAACGACGACGAGAAGGTCTGGCCGATCGGAACGGTGAACGTCCCGCCGCCCGCGCACGTCGGCAGCGGATCGGCGACGATCTCGGTCATGAGGTCGGCCTCCGCGGAGCTCGTCGAGCCGAGCACGCCCGACTCGAGGACCAGGTGCACGACGAAGCGATCGCCGGCCGACGCGTTCGTCAGATCCCACTCGAGGTGGCACGTGCCCTTTCCGCTCGAGACGACCGGCGCCTGTCCGTCCGCGGGGAGCGTCGGCGTCGAGCCGACGAAGCCCGCCTCCGCGTCGGTCGCGAGCCGGCAGGAGACTGGGTCTCCGTCCGCGTCGAGCGCGGGGAAATCGTAGTGCCGCACGCCGCCCGCGACGAGGCCGACCACGGGCAGCGTCTCGGTGACGGGACCTGCGGTGTTGCCGTTCGCGAACGACACGCGCGACGCCACGCGGTAGCTCGCGCCGCTGCCGTTCACGAGCCCGGGCATGCGACAGCAGTCACCGAGGCTGAGCGTCGTGTCGGCGCTCGTCGCGTACGTGTGGGTCGCGACGTAGCGGCGCACGACGAAGGGGCTCCCCGACGGATCGACGCCGCCGCCGACGTCGAACGCCGAGGGGCAGGCTTGGCTCGTGCTCCCGTCGCCGAACGCGACCTCGACGCACCCTGGCGAGGTGGCCTGCCACGCTTGGTCGACGGTCACCTCGGTCGTCAGCGGCGCGCCGATCGGGTTCGGGATCCTCCAGTGGATGGAGGCTGAACGGTACGGGCCCGCGTACGCGGCGTGAGCCCACAAGGCGCCCAGAAGGACGGTCGGGAAAGCGACCCAATGGCTCGTTCGCATGGCTACTCTCATGCGCCGGTCGTGGCGCGCGACGGACGGCCGCTTCGTGCGACCTCGCTGAGGACGGCTGCGATCGAGGGGCAGCCGCGTCACGTCGATCAACGGACAGCGTCGGCGCGAATTAAGAGGCCCAACCGGGCGACCTCCGGATTTCTCCTGGAGGGTCGCTCACTTCTTCCGTCGCTTCGCGAGGAGGATCTCGGCGGTGGATGGGCCGGGCTGACCTGGCTTCCGAGGCGCGCTCGACGACGCGGGCTCGTTCGCGGGCGCGTTCGTCGGCGCGCTCGAGGGCGCGCGGGTCGTGTTCGCTCGGGTCGCGTCCGGCGCGCCCTTCGCGGGCGCCGGGCGTGTCGCGCGGGGCTCCGCGGGGGGCGTCGCCCGCGGCGGCTCGGTCGACGTCGGCGCGATCGGCGCCGCCGTCGCCGCAGGTCTCGGCTCGCCGCGCGCCGTCGCTCGTCGGGCGGCCGCGCGCGCGCCGGGCTCCGAGAGGGCGCGCCCTCGGGCGCCCGTCGGCCTGGC
>CAYYKK010000036.1:0-34113 GCA_964467935.1 uncultured Polyangiaceae bacterium | reverse complement strand
GCCTCGCCGTACCTCGAGCGCGTGACGTGCGAGGGCCTCGACGAGGAGCCCGCGTCGACGAAGAACCCCGCCGTCCGCCTCCTCACCGAGGGGCTCGATCAGCTGAGCGAGCGCGAGCGCGACGTGCTGCGCGTCTCGGCGCTCCACTATCGCGCCGGCGATCACCAGCGCTTGCCGAACGACGTCTCGGCCGAGCTCGCGGGGCGCTGGAAGACCACGAACGAGAACATCCGCGCCATCCGGGTGCGGGCGATGAAGAAGCTCAAGGAGTTCGTCCTGTCGCAGGGGGCGAGCGAAGGAGGGACGTCGTGAGCGAAGACCCCACGCACGAGGACGAACGAGACGACGAGGTCGACGACGCGCTCGACGCGGCCGTCGCGGACGCGTTCGCGCGTCGCGGCGAGCTCGTGCCGATCACCGTCGACGAGGTCCGCGCGGCCGAGGATCAGGGCGCCGAGTTCGAGGGGGAGCTGCCTGCGTCGCTCGCGCGCTTCGCCTCGCCGTCGAAGGGGCTCGCGTCCTCGCGAGACGACGCCGGCCCCGCCCGATCGGAGCGCGTGGCCTCGCTCGACGAAGCCCGCCGCGCGCGCGCCGCGCAAAGGACGGCGTCGACGTGGACGCACATCGCCACGTTCGGTCTCGGCGTCGCCGTGGCGGCCGGCGCGATGTTGATGATGCGTGCGCCCGAGCGCCCGAGCCCCTCGAAAGAGCCGGGCGCAGGCGCTCCATCGTCGAGCTCGACGGCCCAGGCGGCGACGTCGGCGAAGATCGAGATCGGGCCTGTTTCACGGTGCGCGAGCGATTGCTGTGCCGGCGCGAGCTGCGGTGCTGCCCAGGGCGAGCTCCGCTCGTGCGCGTCGGGGCGCGCGTGCGTCGCCTGCGGTGACGCGACGGCGCAAGGCGACGCCTTCCGTGTCCGCGTCGGCCTCTTCTCCCCGACGCCGCGCTTCGGGGATCGCGAGGTGGAGAAGCTCACGTGGTGCGCGCGCGTCGCGTCGACCGATTGGTCGTGCCTTCCGTTCCGTGGTGAGCCCGGCGCGAGCCCGACCTCGCGCTCCTTCGCGAAGCTCGCCTCCGGCGCCGATCTCGCGGCAGGGCTCGAGATCGAGCTGCGCGCAGAGGGAGAGAAGAAGCCGCTCGGTCACTGGCGCGACTCGGTGCGCGTGGGCGCGACGGCGCTCTGTCGCGGCGTCGGCGCGCTCGTGGTCGACGACGAAGATCAGCACCTCGGGAGCCTCGCGCTCCAGCTCGACGAGACCCATTACGTCGAGCTCGCTCGCTCCGACGATCCGCTCGGGCTCGCGGCGCGGCGCGACGGTTTCGCCACCTCGGACGCGAGCCTCTCGATCTTCGAGACGAGCGCGTCGGGCAAAGACCATTTCGCGCTCGGCCTCGGCCCGTTCGACAAGGCGACCGCCGAGCGGGTGCGTTGGACGCTCCTCGAGCACGGTCAATCCGTGCGCGTCGTGCTCGGCGCCGATTACGTCGGCGAGCCGAAGCCGCTGCCCTGAGGGCGCTGCGCCGGGTTCTCGTTCTCGTTCACCCTCTCGCGCGCGCAGCTCACGGAATCGTGACGCCAGGGGTCGCGAGCGCGCCGGCCGGGCTCGTCGCCATGCGCTGCAACGTGAAGCCGGTGCGCCACGAGCCGGCGCTCACACGCTGGCTCGTCAGCACCGCGAAGAGCGCGGACGCGCTCGTCGTCGACGAGGTCGGGGCGAGCTCGGCGAGCGACGCGCTCGGCACGGTCGCGGCACCCGTCGCGGCGTCGAACGCGCAGGACAGGCTCACCGTGCCTACGACGGTGTTCGACGCATCGTATTGCAGGACGTCGACCCCGAAGACGAGGAGCGCGCCCGGTGCTCCGCCCGACCAAGTGAGGCCGAAGTCCTTCGCGCGATCGACGACGATGGGGGCCCCGACGTCCGGCGTGAGGATCGTGACCGGCAGGGGAGCGACCAGGCTCGCGCCGTGGGCGGGCACGTCCGCCGTCCCGGCGACGTCGAAGTGGATGTTCTCGCCCCCTTGGAAGAGCGCGAGCAGAGACCGAGCCGATTCCGGTCACGGCGCCTCCGCCGGCGCCTCCCGCGCCGCCACTCGTCGCCGACGTCGATCCGCCCGATCCGGTCGCCCCCGGCGTCACCTCGCGGCCACATCCGATCACGGCCGAGCTCCCCATCCGCAGCGCGACCCCGAACGTCCTGTGCATTCCGTCTCGATATCACCTCTCGACGCTCCCGCGAGTCGCCGGAAGAGCCACCCTGATCGTCAATTCCCTAACGGCGTGTTTCGGGCGGAGCGTGGTGATGCAGCGTCAGAGATCGCGGCGTGAGGTGCGCCCCGGAGCATGGATCAAGGCTCGAAGAAGATCGGCGACGTCCAGGCGCGCTCCTCCGTCGAGACGTCGAGCGTGCCGCCGGGCGCGCAATCGGGCACGAGCGTCTGCCAGTTGCTCGGGTTGCTCTGCTGGAGCGATTTGCAGGCGTCGTGCGACCAACGCCACGTGGGGACTTGGATCGCGCGCACGTAGTAGACCGCGTATTCGGTGGGGTCGTACGTGGTGTCTTGCCAGGTCGCACAGCCTCCGGTCGCCGGGACGCCGGAGACCAGCGCGGGCGGGTCTTCGACGATCACCTGCTTTCCCTGGCTCATGTGCGCGTGCACCTTGATGATCTGCACCCGCGCGAGCCCCGCGACTGCGGTCGTGTCGTCCGCGAGCTTCTGCGGGACGGCGTCCGGCCAAGCGGTCAATGCGAAGGTCGGGCCGCCGCTGCCCACGTCTGCCGCGCCGAACGTGCCGCCCATCGGGATCGCGCCGCCGTCGACGATCTGCTTCGGGAACGCCGGATCGGCGCAGGCGGTGGCGTCCTTCGTCTCGTAGAAGCGAACCTGGATGCGAGGTCCGCTCGTCGCGAAGGTCTCTCGCCGCTTGATCGCAGCGAAGATCGACTCGCGCGTGTTCTCTTCGGCCCACACGCCGGTGAGCGCGCCTGATCCGAAGTCCGGCGTACCCGTCAATCGCTTGAGCGGCGAGTCGTCGTTGCGTCCCGCGTGGCCGACATAGGTCGCGTCGTCGACGTTGCCGGGCGCGCCGTTGTGATCGTCGGTGGCGCCGACGATGCCGAGCTTCAATGGATTGCCGCTCGCCGGGTTCGCCGCCGCGTAGCCGAGCCCCGCGCCGAGGCCCTCGCGGACGAAGCTCTGGGGCCCGAGGTTCACCGCCTTCTTGCCCGTCACGTATTCGAAGCGACAATCCGGGTCGTCGTAGCCTTCGGCGGGGCTGTAGTAGCACTCGCTCGAGCCCTTGTGCTGATAGACCTCGGCCGAGACCTGATACGCCTTTTGCTGCTCGAGGCCCTTCGGGCTCGGATCCCAGACCGCCAGGCTGACCCCGGCGCTGAGGTTCGTGTTGTGCGGAATGGTGATGGCCTCGCAGCCGTCGGCCGCGGTGCATTGCGCGTCGAGACCGCTCCACAGCTTGGGCGGGGTGGGGTAGTCCGCGGCGTCGAGCGGCGCCGCGGGGACCTTGTCGCTCCCGAAGATGACGTTGCGGTGATTCGTGACGCCGGTCGTCATGTTGGTGGACGCGTCGACGACCTGCTGCGAGTCGGTCCACTCGTACGCGACGAGCGAGGTGAAGTGGCACGGATCGTAGGCCGTGTCGGCGGCGTGAACGAGCTCTTGCCACGCCGACTTCTCCTGCGCGTCGCACGCGGCGGGATCCGAGGTGCACAGCGCCTTGTGCACGACGCCGAGCGAGGCGAAGACCGCGTCCTGGTCGAGCACCTTCGTGCTCCGCACGAGGCCGCAGTCGTTGGAATTGTAATAGCCACTCCCCGTGTCGATCGTGCAGCCGTGGGTGACCATGAGCCACTCGGAGTGGTCGGTCACCGCCAGAAAATCGAGCGGCCGCGGCTGCGTGATGTCGGGCCCGGCCACGCCGTTGGTGCCGACGCCGACGTGGACGACGCTCTGACCCTTGGCGAAGAGATACGCATTGGTCGGGTCGGAGCGCGTTCCGAACGAATAGGCGTCGAGCGAATACGACGTGTGGAGGTGGAGATCGCCGAAGTAGGCCACTTTGTAGGGGTTCATGCCGGTGGGGCCATTGCCAGTGCATTGCGCCGGCCCGCCGCCTCCGGTGCCTTGGCCGCCGGCGGCGCCGGCGCCGGAGCTCGACGAGGTGGTCGCGCTCGCGCCGCCGGCGCCGGAGCTCGCGCTCGAGGTGGAGGTCGTGCCCGCGTCGCCCGAGCAGGCGGCGAGGGGCAGGATCAGGGCGAGCGCGGAAACGAGCCGGCGACGAGGGGTGATCATGGGAGGGCTCCAGGGGGGTCAGCCGCCCGACAGGCAGACGGAGGTGCGCTCGATGAGCCACGACGACGCGACCCCGCCGATGAGCAAAGCGAGCGTCGCGTCGAGCGAGGTGCGAGCGAGGAGAGGATGCAATCGTCGAAACGCGACGAAACGCGATTGAAATGGACGGAGGTCGAGGGCGGCGAGGACGCCGATCAACACCGCGAGAAAGGCGATTTGGCCGAGCTCCACGCCGCCGGCGAAGCCGAGCAGCGCGAACGAAGCGTCGTGATCCGGCAGGCCAATCTCGGCGAGCCCACCCGCGAAGCCGAGGCCGTGCACGAGCCCGAACACGAAGGCGAGCGCGGCGCCCTTCGTCGCCGAGCGGTCGACGTCGACCTTGCCCACGTCGAGCGCGACGAGGACCAGGCTCAGGGCGATCGCCGCCTCGGCTGCGGGCGCCGACACCCGGAGGATCCCGAGGGCCGTCGCGCTGAACGAGAGGCTGTGCGACAGCGTGAACGCGCTCTCGGCGAGCAGGATCGCGCGCGGCTTCTTCAAGAGCAGCACGAGGGCGAGGAGGAAGAGCAGGTGGTCGCCGCCCGTGAGGATGTGGACGACGCCGAGCCGCACGTAGCTCGACGCGAGCGCGGCGCGGGTCTGCGCGCGCGGGAGCGTCAGCGATGGCCCGTCGGCGGTGAGGACCTTGGACACGCGCTCGCCGCTGGCGAGCGTGGCGACGACGATCGCCTCGGACACGATGGGGCCGAGCCCTGCGACGGTCATGCGCTCTCCCGCGAGCCCGGAGGGGCACGAGACGATCGTGACCGCGTCGCCCTCCTCCTCGCCGCTCGTGGTCGTGCAAGGCGCGTCGAAGGTGACCAGCGCGACGTCGTCGGGACGTGCGGCGCGCACGTGGACCGCGGCTCGCCCGGGGGCCATTTCGGTGAGCTCGACCGTGACCGACCGCGTCCCGTGCGCCATCGCCGGGGTCGCGTGGGCGAGCACGGCGAGGATCGAGAGCGCGAGCGCGAAGCAGGTCGCGCGCATCAATCTTCTCCGGAGGCGACGCTGCGAAAGGCGATTCGGCGGGAGGGCTCGAACGACGTGAGCGGCTTGCCGTCGATCGCCACGCGATAGCGAGCGAACGCGTCCGTGAGAAACCGCGCGGTGGCCTCTTGGCGGCGATGGACCGAATACGCCTCGAGGACGGCGCCGCGCACGTCGGACAGCTCGGCCGGGTGGCCCGGCGTCCGCTCGACGATGCGGACGAGGTGCGCTCCATACGCGGACGCGATCGGCCCGACCCAGCGACCCGTGGGGGCGCTCGACAGCGCGTTCGCGAAGTCGGTGCCGAGGCTCCTTCCGAGCGTCGCGAGATCGGTGTCGATCTCCGCCGCGACGGGCGAGGGCTCGCTCGCGGGGGGCGCGTCGGTCTTCGGCCCGGCCATCCACCGCGCGAGATCCTCGGGCGTGTGCCGGTAGATCTGCTCGAATCGAAGGTGCTCCCCCACGGTCCACCGATCGCGGTTGTCTCGGAAGAAGGCGGCGAGCTCCGCCTCCGTCGGCGGGCGCGACGCGCCGCCGAGCTCCTCGGCGAGGAAGAGGACCTTCTGCACCACGCGCTGGCGCACGATGCCGTCGTTCTTGTCGAGGCCGAGCCGCACTCCCTCGCGATAGAGCAGCTCGTCCTCGAGGGCGCGCTGATCGACCGCGCGCGTCGCGTCGGCGTCGAGCGTCGGCGCGCCGGTCCGGGCCGCTTCCGCTGCGTGCAGCGCCGCGAGACGCTCGCTCTCGATGTCGATGTCGTGCGCCGAGCGAGGCCTGGGCGTGACGGCGAAGATCGCCCCGCCGAGCACCGCGAACTGCACGAGGCGGTTCGACGCGAGGCGGCGCGCGATGGATCCCCACGTGACCCCCGAGGGGCTCGTCGTCGCGGCCTCGTCCGCGCGGTCGCCGCGGCTCGGCGCGCGCGCGGCGAGCGGTCGGTCGAGAAAGTCGTGGTGGACGGTCACGGGCGGTCTCCCCGGGCGCGCAGAAGGATTGCGAGGAGCGCGCCCCTCAGACCCCCGACACCCGACCGACGCGCTGGGTAAAACGCGGCGCCGAGCTCGGCGTCGGCGCGCTCACCTGCGCGCGAGAAGGGCGTTCAGGCGAGCGCGCCGTTCACGGGAGTGGAGCCCGACACCCGAGCGGATCGCCGCCCGCGCGTCCCCTCACAGGTTGATGTGGAAGTGCGGCGCGGCGCCGTCGCGCTCGTCGAGGATCGACGCGCCCGGCTCCTCGGAGACGGCCTTGCGAAAGCTCACCTGCTGCGCGGCGCTCATGCCGCGTGACCGCACGTCGGCCGCGCCCGATTGGAGGTGACGCGAGATGAACTCGCCCCGACCGATCTGCTCCTCGATCCTCGCGCGGACCGCGCGGACGATGCGGCTCTTGCCGAGCTTGTCCGCGAGGCCCTTCTGGTACGCGTCGACGATCTCGCGCGCGAGCCGCTTGTTCTCGTAGAGGGCGATGACGTCCTCGTGGTGGTCGAGCTTGGCGCACATGAGCTCGGCTTGTCGCTGCGCGTTGCGCGTGCCGCCGGTCACGACGAGGTGCCTGTGGGTGGCCTCGTGGTAGCGCTTCGCGATGTGGAGCAGCCGCTCCATCGACGCCTCGGTGAGCGACAGGTCGCGCGCGCGCACCTCGAGGAACGGGCTCGCCTTGAGGCGCTTGTGGATCTCGCCCTTCGAGAGCGGCGCAGCGCCTGGGCTCTTCGGCGTGGCGGTCGCTGCCGGCGACGCCGGGGGCGAGCTCTTCGTCGTCGAGGCGGAGCTCTTCGTCGTCGGGGCGGAGCTCTTCGTCGTCGAGGCGGAGCTCTTCGTCGTCGAGGCGGGCGCCTTCGATGCCTGTTTCGCCGTGGCGCGCGCGCCGCCCCCGGCGTCGGCGGCGCGCGTCGCGTCGGCGGCGCGTCCCTTCGCGAGCGCGAGCGTCGGCGAGCCGAGCAGAGCGGCGAGCGCGAAGGCGATGGCGGCGACGGGAAGCGTTCGACGGGGCGACACGACGCTCGGCGCTTACACCATGCGCACGGCGGGCGCCACGTGCCGTGCGCCCCGCGGTCCTGATACATCTGTTCCCGTGCAGCCCCCGATCGCCAACATCCTCCATCAAGAGACGATCCGCCGCCTCTCGGGCGACGGCGCGTTCGAGCGCGGAAGAGCCTACTTCCTCGAGGGCCGCGTGATCGACGTGCAGCGCAAGGACGCGTCGATCGTCGCGAAGGTGCGCGGCGCGACGGAGCCCTACGACGTGCGGCTCTGGATGAAGGACGAGAGCCTCGCTTACGCGTGCACGTGCCCGCAAGGCCAGGAGCAAGCGTTCTGCAAGCACGCGGTCGCGGTCGCGCTGTCGTTCGTCGGGGGCCTGCCGCGCGACGTCGGGGCGGGCCGGAGCGAGCTGCCCTCGCCCCCGCCGCCGGCGACACGGAGCGAGCCCCCCGCGGCGGAGGCCCGCGCGAAGCCGCTCGCGCTCTCGTCGCGCGCGCCGGAGAGCGCGGCGCCGAGAGCCTCGCTCGCCGACGCGCTGCGCGCGCTCTCGCACGAAGAGATCGTCGTGCTCGTGCTCGAGGCGGCGCTCGACGACGAGGCGTTTCGCGAGCGGCTCGGCGCGCGTCTTCGTCGCTGAGGACGCGCGAGCGGTCGCGCGGTCAGCGGCCGATCGGCGCGGCGCGCGCGCGGAGCAACCGCCGCTCGGTCACGCGCCCGCCGTGTCGGAGCAGGATCTCCTTCGCGTCGTCTTCCTCCGACAGCGTCGCCGTCTCGACGCTCACCAGCGTCCCCTCGCGCTTCATCGCGCCGGCCATCGCGCTCAGCGTCGGATCGGCGTCGGTGGAGCCCGCGATGACCCCGGTGAAGACGCCGAAGAGCGCGCCGGCCGCGGCGGTGAAGGCGATCGTGGCGAGCGCGCCGCCCGGCGCGACGGCGAGCGGCCCGGCGAGCAGCGCTCCGCCCAGCGCGCCGCAGACCACGCCGACGAAGGATCCCTTCATCAGCGCGGTCGCCGCGCGCGTCTCGAAGAGCGGCAGCTCCTCCGTCGTGGTCTCGAGCCTCCCGGCGTGCGTCACGACGCGGACGTCGCCTTCGGGGCTCCCCTGCGCGCGCAGCGCCGCGACGGCCCCGTCGGCGGCGCGTGGCCGATCGAACGATGCGAACAAGATGTGGAACACGGCGGCCTCCTCTCGAGCGCGCCGCCCTCGTCGGCGGCGCGCGCGATCATCGATTGCAGGCACCGTGCCGGCTCGTGCGGCCGCGGGCCGATCACGAAGGCGCGGCGCGCGGTCGCATCGCCCGGCGGTTCGCGCGCGGCGCGCTCCTCCTCGTCGCGGCGAAAGTCCACGGTGGGGCGTTCGGCCTCGACGGCGGCGCGCCGCGCGACGGCGCGATCACTTCTTCGGGGACTTCGCCGGCGCCGCGGCGGGCGTCGCCTTCGCGGGCGCGGTCGCGACCGGCACCTCCTTCGCCGGCGCTTCTCCGCTCATCGACAGGAGCGTGAGCAGCATCGCGATCTCGGCGGCGCGACGCGCCTCGGGCTTGAAGCCCGTGATCGCGACCCTCGGCATCTTGTCCGTCTTCTTGCCCTCGACGGGGGTCAGCGTGACCTTGCCCTTGTCGTCGATCGCGATCTTCCCGCCGGCGCCGAGCTCGAGCTCGTCCTTGTCGTTGAAGCGGATCTTGTCGGGCGTCGACGGCGTGGACGTGATGGATCCGTCCTTCCACACGCTGAGGTTGTCCTTCATGTCCGTGAGCTGCAGGACGTTCTTGTCGAACGAGGCGATCTTCTTCCCCTTGAGGTAGATGCCCTTGTCGGCCTTGAGCTCGATCGTGGTCTTCGGATCGAGGGTGATCTTCATCGCGACGACGGCGAGGTCGGAGGCCGGCTCGGGGGCGGGCTCGGGCGCGGGGGTCGCGGACGGCGTCGCGCTCGGCATCTCGGCGACCGGCTCGCTCGTCGGCACGGGGGCCATGTCCGCGCTCGGCGCGGCGGTCGCGCTGGTCGCCTGAGGCTCGGTGGCCTCCGGGGTGCTCGAGCAGCCGAGGAAGAGGAGCGAGGTCGCGACGAGGGAGAGGGCCTTTTTCATGCGGCCGCGGTACCAGAGCAACAGCGTTGCCGCAATCCACACCGCGCCACCGCGCGGCCGTCTCGTGGCGTCCTCGCTGCGGCCTCCCGGCGACGTGTTGTAACTCAGTTGCAGCCGATGCGGGTCGTCGAGAGCGCCACGTCGTCGAACCACACCGTCATCGCCTGGTTCGAATAGCTCTCCCAACCCAGCCGGAAGTCCGCGAGGGCGGGCTTCCAACCCGGTTGGTTCTGGATCCAGACGTCGTCGATGCCGCTCGTCGGGGTCCCGTCGACGCGGAGGCCCGGCGCGGAGACGCCGTCGAGCCACGTCTCGATTTGGCCGCTCTGGCCGTCGACGTGGAGCTCGACGCAATACCAGGTCGCGGGATCGGGCTGCGTGCTCTGGCCGAAGCTCGACGGCACCACGGCGTCGTCGCTCTCGCGGTTGTACATGAAGACGTGACCCTGCCCGCCCATCCGCAGGTTCTTCCCCGCGGCGTTGGTGTCCTTCATCGAGAGGAACGTGACGTGGCCATTGCCGATGGGGTCGGCGAATCGAATGAAGAAGCGCGCATAGACCTGCTGTCCGAGCGCCGGGATCACCGTCTGATCGGCGAAGAAGAGGTGATCGCAATAGCCGATCCCTCCTTCGACGCGGACGGAGTGCCCTCCGCTGTGCGACACCGTGTCGTCGATCGTGAGCGTCGCGGGACCGCCGCCGCAATCAGGCTGCACGACGGCCCATTTCGTCGGATCGGGCGGCCCGTTCGGCGCCGCGCCCTCGAAGTCGTCGCACAACGGCAGGTTCGCGCAGCCGCCGGCCCCGCCCGCGCCGGTCGTGCCCGTCGCGCTCGCGCTCGTCGTCGCGACGGTGGACGTGGTCGCCGTGACGCTCGCGCCGGTCGTCGCGGTCGACGGCGCGCCGCCGTTCGCGCTCCCGCCCGTGCCCTGCGACGAGCCGCCGCACGCTGCGCCGAGCGCCGAGAGCGCGAGGGACGTGACGAGAGGAACGATCCAGCGCGCGCGGGCCGACAGGGAACACGGCATGCGCCGAGCGTCGCATGCCCGCCGACGTCACGTCGAGCCCGAGGGATCCTCGCGGCGGACGAGCCCGCGCCACCAGGGCGTCGGCCCAGCGACGCGCGCCGGCTCGACGACGTCCCCGAGACCCGGTGTGAGGAGCTTCGCGCCGCGCGCCTCGCCGAGCCGCACGAGCGTCTCGGCGGGCTCGTCCCAAGCGTGCAGAGCGAGATCGAACGTGCCCCAATGCACTGGCAGGAGCGCGCCGCTCCCGAGCCGCGCGTGGGCCTCGAGCGCGTTTTCGGGGCCGAGGTGGATGTTGCTCCATGCGGGGTGGAACGCCCCCACCTCGAGCAGCACGAGATCGAACGGCCCGTGGAGGCGACCAATCTCGCGGAAGTCGTCCGAGAGCCCCGTGTCCCCCGAGAAGAAGATCTTGTGTCGGTCCCCCGCGATCACCCAAGACGACCACAGCGTACGATTGCGATCGCCGAGGCCACGACCCGAGAAGTGCTGCGCGGGCGTCGCCCACAGCGTCACGCGACCGACCTCGGCCCGCTCGCCCCAATCGAGCTCGGTGATCCGCGCCGGATCGACGCCGAGCTCGACGAGGTGGGCGCCGACGCCGAGCGACGTGACGAAGGGCACCCGCCGCCGTCCCAGCTCGGCGACCGTCTCGGCGCACAGGTGATCGTAATGGTCGTGCGACAGGAGGACGGCGTCGAGCGGCGGCAGCTCCTCGAGGCGTGCCGGCACGGGATGAAAGCGGCGCGGTCCGACGAAGCGAAGCGGCGAGGCTCGCTCGCCGAACACGGGATCGGTGAGGATGCGCGCGCCATCGATCTCGCAGAGGAGCGTCGAGTGGCCGAGCCAGGTCGCGCGGAGCCCCGTCTCGGGCGGGCGCGCCCACGCCGCGAGCGGAGACGAGACGGGCAGAGGCACGGGCGGGCGCTTCTCCGCTTTGCCAAACAGGTATTCGCCGACGAGCGGGAGGCGATCGCCGTTCAGCGTCGGGCCGAGGCCGCTCGGGTTCCAGAATCGTCCGTCGCGGTATTGCTTCGAGGCGCGGATCCGCTCGAGGCGGAGACCTTCTTGCCGCTTCGCGTCGCTCAGCATGAGACAGGTCTATCTCGCCCGGCTGCGCATCGCCCACGCGAAATGGGCGCGCTACACGCTTTTTCACGCACGCCGCGCCGGACCCCCGCGCCGCTCTGCCGGTGAGGTACGCTCCACGGCATGCATCGGAGCGCGGCGGTCGCGGCGCGTCGGGCCTCGGGCCGAGCGCTTCCTCCTTTCCCTCGGTCGAGGTCGTCGTGGTGAAGGGGCGATCCGACCTCGAGCAAGGCACCGGGGGCCGTCGTTGCGCCGATCATCCCGCGGTCGACGCGGTCGCGCGCTGCTCGCGCTGCACGCGTCTGCTCTGCAACGAGTGCTATCGGTTCCGCTCGGAGGAGGCGCCCGTCTGCGCGCGATGTGCCTACGAGTCGGAGACCCGACCCGCGCGGCGCATCTCGCTCGCCGCCGCGTTCGCGTCGCTCGCGTACGGCGGCGGCTTCGTCCTCACGCGTCGCTACGATCTCTGGGACGCTCACGCCTTCGAGCTCGTCGTGGGCGGCCTCTTCGTGCTCGGAGCATCCATCGCCCTCGGCCTCTCGGGGCGCACGAAGGACGCGGAGCCCGTCGAGCGGCGCGAGCCCGAGGAGGAGGTCGAGGAGACCGCGCTCGACGTGCGCGGCAGCCCCTACCGAGCGCAGGTGAGGCGCGTGGTGCACGCCGCCGCGCCGCGCCTCTCCGGCCGGCTCACGGTGCTCGTGGTCGCGCTCAGCCTCGCGTCGACGGGCGTGCTCCTGCCCGCCAGCATGAAGCTGCCGCGCTGGCTCGAGCTCGAGGTCGTCCTCTCCGCGTGGTGGCTCCTGCTCACCGCGACGCTCGCGGTGCTGCTGCTCCGCGGCTTCCGGCTCACCGACGACTGGGTCTACTTCGCCCCCTGGGACCGGCCGAGCCCGCCCTCGGAGCCGGGCAAGCGCGGCGCCAAGGCGAAGTCGAAGCGCAAGCTCGGCGGCCTCGACGGGCTCAGCGGGTGCGGCGACGGCTGCGGAGGTGACGCGGGCGAGGGCGCGATCTTCCTCCTCGGCGTCGCCGTCGCGCTCGGGATCGCCTTCGGCGCCGCGTGGATCCTCGTCGAGATCGCGATGCCGCTGGTGTTCTTCCTCGTCTATTGGGTCTTGATGAAGGCCATTCACCGCGCCGCGCGCGATCACCACGATTGCGAGGGCAAGCTCGGTCGGAGCCTCCTGTGGGGCGCGGTGTGGGCCACGGTCTACGTCGCGCCGCTCGCCGTGCTCACCTTCGTCGTGCACCACGCGCTGCGGTTGCATTCACCTTGAGCGCGGCGTCGCGGGTCAGCGCCCGAGGAGCCGGTGGAGGCTGCGCGCGGGCGCGTAGCGCGCGCCGAACCGCGACGCAAACCCCTCCAGCCGCCGCAAGATCTCGCGCGGACCGAGCGTGATCGCGTAGCGCATCGGGCCGCCGCGGAGCGCCGGAAAACCTGCTCCGAGCACCGCCGCCACGTCCGCGTCGGCCTCGTCGGCGAGCGCCTCGTCGTCGAGCGCGAGCGCCGCCTCGGCGACGAACCGGAGCGCGACGCGCATTTGGATCTCCTCCAGCCGTGGCGCTCCCGACCGCGGCTCCGCGCGCTTCGGCTGCGCGAGCACCTCCGCCGCTCGATCGCGAGATCCCTTCGTGGTGGGCTCGTGGGGCGGCGGCGTCGCGAAGCGCTCGCCGGCCATTCGCGCGAGCTCCTCGGTCTCCGAGGCGAACGAGGCGAGGCCCCAGCGATCGAGGAGGCCGAACGGACCGATCCGAAAGCCCCAATCGAGCATCGCGGCGTCGACCGCCTCCCTCGGGATCGACTCGTCCGCGAGGCGGAGCCCCTCGAGCACGTAGGCGGCGCCGATCCGTCGGACGAACGAGCCCGACTTGCCCGTCGCGAAGACGAGCGTCGCGCCCATGGCGCCGGCGAATCGCGCGAAGAGCGACGCGGTCGGCGGCGCCGGCAGCGCGCCGAGGATCTCGAGGATCGCTCCCTCGTGGGAAGCGGGCAGCGGGAGGGGCAGCGCGAAAGGGGTCGCGCCGACGCCGGCCGCGCGATCACCCGACGGCGACGACGCCACGAGCCGGGGCATCCCGTCGAATGGGTTCGTCGCGTCGCGCGCTCCCGACGCCGGCCCGCGATCCGACACGTCGATCACGAGATCGGGCGACGGCAGGGCGGCGTCCGGTGGCGTCACGCGGATGCGCCCGAGCGCGTCGTTGCGCTCGATCCACGACCACCTCTGCTCGACCGTTCGCGCGTTCACGACGCGCGTGAGCCGCGCCAGCATTTCCATCGGCCCCGGTCCGCGCGGCGGGACGAGGAGCACCTCGAGGCCCCCTCGCGCGGCGGCGGCCGCGAGCTGGAGCGCCGCGTCGCTTCCGCCGAGAACGGCGACGCGCCGCAAGGGAGGGCTCGAGGTCGCGAGCAGCGCGCGCGTGTGCTCGCGCGCAGAGAGCGCCGCGTAGAGGTCGAGGCCGCAGCGCGCCGTGCTCGACACCGCGAGCTCCGCGAAAGCGTCGAGCATGAGCTCGCGCGCGGGGTCTTCGCCTCGCTCCACCCACGCGACGAGGATCTCCGCGATCCGCCGCGCCGCGATGCGGTCGCGCTGCAGGTGCGCGACCTTCGCGCGCGCTCGGCGACGAAAGAGGGGTCGGTGGTGGAGGGGCGGCCTCGTCGCCTCGGACCTTCGGGGCGCAGGCCCAGCACGCGCGCGCTCGCGCGCCCACGCGATCGCCGCCGCCTCGAGATCGGCGTCGGCGAGCGCTGCCGCCGCGATGCGGTCGCGGACGAGCTCCTGCGGCGCGATGGGGGCGCCTTCGATCGCGAGGGCGAGCGCCGACTCCGGCCCCGCGCGCTCGGCGAGGCGGAGCAGACCACCGAGGTGCGGCACGAGGCCGTGGCGAGCCGCGTCGATGGCGAGCGACGTCCCGTGCCCCGCCGACGCGAAGATCGCGCCGCACGAGAGCGCGCGCTCCGCTCCCGCGCCGCCGAGGGCGCCGGAGACGATCGCCGCCACCGGCTTGCCGAGGCGCCGCAATCGCTCCGTCGTCCGCAGCCCTCTCATCGCCGCTTCTCGCGCCTCCGCCCGGGTGCCGAGCGCGCGGAGGCGGGCGAGCTCGGCGCCGCGATCGCGGGTCCCGCGGAGGACGACCACACCCGCGACCACCGCGGGGTCGCTGAGCACGTCGAGCGCCTCGTCCCACACGGCGTCGTCCGCGCAGGCTTCGCCGTCGAACGCGAGCATGACGATCCCGGGCTCCGCCGTCTCGACCGAAAGGGGCGTCCTCATGGCGCGATCACCGGCGACGTCGTAGCAACGGCGCGGCCCTCGCCGCAACACGAGGCGCTCGGCGCTGCGCACCAAACGCGCAGAGGCGCAGGAGCTGCGCCGCACCGACGCCGCTTCCCTCGCGAAACGGGCCTATTTCCCATGGCACGAACGCTGCTGTCACGGGTCGGCATGACGAAGGCCATTCCGACCATCCAGAAGTACATGACGACGTCTCCTCACGCGATCGGGCAGGAGCAGACGCTCGCGGTCGCGCACAAGGTCATGCGCGACAACCAGATCCGGCATCTGCCCGTCTTGCACGGTGGCAAGCTCGTCGGGCTGCTCACGCAGCGCGATCTCGCGCTCATCGAGACGTTGAAGGACGTCGATCCGTCGGCGGTCACCGTCGAGGACGCGATGAGCACCTCGGTGTTCACGGTCGATCCGAGCGCGCCGCTCGACGAGGTCGTGAACACGATGGCGGAGCACAAGTACGGCTGCTGCGTCGTGATGCAGAACGCGAAGGTCGTCGGCATCTTCACGACGGTGGACGTCTGTCGCGCGCTCTCCGAGCTGCTCCACGGCCGCCTCGCGAAGTAGCGAGCGAGCGATCGCCTGCAACGAGGCCTCCTCCCGCGCGGCGAGAGGGGGCCTCTTCGCGTGGACGATCACGGACACGAGGCGCCGCGAGCGCCCGCTCGATCGCGGGGCCTCACTCGTCTTCGGCGCTTCGACGTCGCAGCGACTTCTGCGGCACGAGAAAGCCCCCGATCTGACCGACGAAGCGCATCACGTCGAGCGACGAGAGGATCCCGACGACGGCGCCCGCCCCGTCGACCACGGGGACGTGATGGATCCCCTCGAACGCCATCGTGGCCGCCGCGCGCACCACCGGCAGCTGCTCGTCGACCGAGACGATCGTGCGCGACATCACGTCGCCGGCCTTCTGCGCGCCGAGCTTGCGCCGGAGCAAGTCGGTGGTGCTGACCATGCCGATCGGCTTCCGCGCGGCGTCGACCACGGGCAGCGCGCCGATCGCGTGCGACTCGAGCGCGTCCTCGACGAGCGCGAGGGAGGTCTCCGCGGTCACGCAGAGCACCTCGGGCGTCAGCACTTGCCAGACCGGCACCTCGCGCAGCGCGTCGAGCGGCGCGCCGCGCGCCCAATCCGGCAGCGCGCTCGTGGCCTCGAAGGGCGCCTCGTCGCAGTCGACGACGTCGAGCCCGCGACGCCCGTCGACGAGGACGCCGCTGCCGTGGCCGCACGACGCGCACGCCGTGAGGGGCACGGTCGTCTTCTTGCGAGGGCACTGCACCGTCTCCTCGACGGTCTCCGACGCGAGAGGGTCGAGGACGCGGCGCTTGCGAACGACGACGGGCTGCATGCTCGCGAAGGCTGCAAACGCCTGGCCACGTAACGTCTCGCGGCCGCTGCGCCGACAACCCGGGTCTTCGCGCGGTGTCGGCCGCAGACGCTGCGAAGCGCTGCAGAGTCTGCGCGACGTGGTTCCGTTGGAGGTGGAAAGGGTCGCGAGAGGCGGACGTCCTCTTGACTCGATCGGCCTCCGGCCCGAAGAGCGCGAGGTGCCCCCGGGACCCGGCATCCGTCTCATCGCCAAGGGCGCGGGCTACTACTTCGCCTCGTGGCGGCAGGCGTACGTGCTCGATTGGCGCGGCGTGCCGAGCTTCGAGTCGCTCGACGCGGCGGTCGCGGGCAAACCGAAGGTGCTCGCCGATCACCCGACGGGCGTCGTGGTGCTCAACATCCTGCGCGCCGACTCGGAGCTGCCTTCCGCGGCGACGCGGAAGTACGCGGAGAAGAAGCAGAGCGAGGATCTCGAGGGCGTCCTCTGCCACGCGACGGTCGTCGACGCCGAGGGGTTCTGGGCCGGAGGCATGCGCGGCATCCTCGCGGGCCTCTACCTCGTGAGCCGCTCGCCCTTTCCGCGCAAGGTGTTCGCGACCGTCGAAGAGGCTGCCGCGTGGCAGGCGACCATCGCGCGCGACTACGAAGGGTGGGCGCGCGATCTCGCCGACGCCGTCGCGCGGATCCGTCGCGCACGCTGAAGCGCGTTCACCGGCGGCGCACGGGGCCGTGGACGCGGACCCACCGCTCCCAGCCGCCGATGCGCTCGAGGCGCGCGTGCTCCTCCGCGCCGGAGAGGAGCGATCGGCCGAGGTCGCCTCCCACGATCTCCCCTCGGAGCGTGTCGGCGACGCGCGCCAGCAGCGCGACGTCCACGGCGCGGAAGTCGCGGCCAGCCTCTTCGAGGAGCGTCGCCGCGGCGCGCTCGTCCCCCTCGAGTGACGCGATCTGACCGGAGAGCAGCTTCGCGCAGCCCGAGGCGGTCGGACGGCGGATGCGCTCGAGCTTCTTCACGTCCTCTCGCACCCTCGGGGCGATCGCGCGCGCGCCCTTCGCCGAGGCCTGCGCGAGCAGCACCGTGCCTCGGAGCCAGTGCGCGTCCTGCAGCATGAGCTCCACCCCGAAGAGGCCCGAGCCCGCGAGCTGCTTCCACGATCGCTCGAGCCGCTCGAGGGCGGCGGCCGGTCGATCGTCGGAGAGGTCGCAGAGGATCTGGATCTTCAGATCGAGCCACTTCTGATAGGTGAACTCGCTGTCGCGGCTCCATCGCGCGATCGCGCGATCGCACAGCTCGCGCGCCTCGGACGTCTTGCCCGCGCTGAGCGCGGCGTAGGCCATGTAGAGCTCCGCGCTGATGGTGGAGAACCAGTCGCCGACCGCCTCCGCGTCGCGGTGCCACGCGGGCGCCCTGCGCGCGATCTCCAGGTTCTCGCCGAGCCACAACCGCGCGTTGAAGGTGCTCGAGATCGTGGAGCCGAGCTCCCAGCTCACGCCGACGCAGCGCGTGCGGAGGATCTCGATGCCGCGCTCGAGCTCCTCGAGGCCGCGTCGCCACTCGCCGATGCTCATGTCGGCCGTCCCGCGGCAGCACTCGAGCGTGCCGAGCAACACCGGCTCGTCCATCGACGCGGAGATCGCCTCGGCCTGATCGAAGATCTTGCGGCCCTTCGCGACGCTGCGCGGCTTGCCGCTGTAGACCTGCATCATGCCGAAGATCGACAGCGTCCGGGCCGCGCGGAACCGATCGCCCGATCGCAGCGCCTCCTCGAGGGCGGAGACCATGAAGTATCCGCCTCGGACCGAGTCGACCGCGAGCAGGCCCGAGCCCGCCGCCCAGCAGAGGTCGGCGCGCTCGAGCACCCGCGGCTCGATCGCGCTCTCGGCGCGCGCCTTGAAGCGCGTGCCGGTGATCTCGAACTTCAAGAACGTCGCCACGAGCGACATCATCGCGGCGCGCGGCGTCGCCGGGTACTTGAGCCCCAACGCCCCGAGGAGCGGTCGCAGGACGCGGATGCCCTCCTCCCTTCGTCCGCTCACGAGCAGCTGCTCCGCCGCGCGACGTCGGAGCTCCCGTGCCTTCTGCGGCGGTGCGCCGGAGCTCTCGAGCTCGCGCGCCGCGTCGAGGTAGAGCGGCGCGGCTTCGGCGCATCGCCCCGCTGCGACGAGGGCGTCCGCGTACCTGCGCTCGAGCTCCAGCCGCGCGCGCTCGGCGCGATCGTCGATCGACTCCATCGCGATCTGGTAGAGCTCCGCCGCGCGCCCGAAGGCGAGCGCCCCGGCGGCTCGGTCCGCCGCTTCGAGGGCGTACGTCGCGGCGCGACGAGGATCGCCGCCGTGGAAGAAGTGCGTCGCGAGACGGTGCACGTCCGGCGCGCCGGCGTGCGCGAGGGACTCGGCGATCGCGATGTGGCGGGCTCTGCGGCGCTCCGGCTCGAGCCTCGCGTAGACGGTCTCGCGAACGCGGTCGTGCCACGCCTCGATCGGATCGTCCGGGCGAACGCCCGAGGTGCGGACGAGCTGCGCGGTGCGCAGCGATCCGATCGCGGTGTGCGCGTCGGCTCCGACGCCGGCCGCCTCGAGGGCCACCCGCTGCGCGACGGGGCCGCCCGCGACGGCCACCGCCTCGAGCAGGCTCCGCGCGGACGGCGACAGCGCCGCGAGCCGCGTGTCGATGAGCTCGTCGACCGTCACCTTCGATCCGCCGGCGACCTCGCGCGGATCGCCGAGGTGACGCGCGAGCTCCTCGATGAAGTAGGGGCTCCCGGCGGACTCGGTCACGAGCGCGTCGGCGCGCTCCTCCATCCTCGCGGCGTCTTCGCCGGAAGCCGCCGCCCCGAACGCTTGGAGCCGCGCGCGCGCGAGCCGCTTCGCGTCGGCGGTCGAGAGGGGCGTGACGGCGACGTCGACGGGCGCGCCGTCCCCGCCGAGCCGGCCGCTCGCGAGCTCTTGCAGGAAGGCGCTCTCGCGCTCCGCGCCCTCGCGGAAGCTGCCGATCCAGAGCACCGCGGGGCCGATCCGCTCGCCGTCGCTCCCGCGGGCGTCGAGCACCTCGGCGATCATGCGCGCGCTGTCGCGATCACCCCATTGCAGATCGTCGGTCCACACGACGAGCGGCTCGGTGCCCGCGACGGCCTTGAGGAGCGCCGCGAGCCCTCGCGCGGCTTGCTTCTGCACCTCGCTCGTCTCTCTCGCGCCCTGCCTCGCGGCGCGCTGCCCGGGGGACAGCACCCTGAGCACCGGGAAGGCGACGAGCAGCTCGTCGATCCCGCGCTGCCCCCCTTCCGGGAAGGCGTCGGCGTAGAGCTTCGCGCGCTGCGCCTCGCTCATCGAAGAGATCCGCCGCGTCAGCGCGTCGACCACCGGATCGAGCGCCTTGTAGGGCACGCTCTCGCGCTCGTAGCACCGTCCGGCGAGGACGAGCGCACGCCCGCCGCTCTCGAGCTCCTCGCAGAAGGTCCGCACGAGCCAGGTCTTGCCGATGCCGCTGCCGCCGTGGACGCGGACCGACGTGGAGCTCCCCGCTCGCACGTCGGCGAGCGCCGCGTAGAGCTGGCCCAGCTCGCGATCTCGGCCGACGAGGAGGGCGGCGGGCGCCGACGATTTCGGTCGAGCGGAGGGGGGCGGCGCGGCGTCGCCGTGGCTGCCGATCATCGAGAGGATGCGCGCCGCGTCGGGGCGGGCGGCGGGATCCCGCGCGAGCAAGGCCATCGCGAGCTCGTCGAGATCCTCCGGGACGTCGACGAGCGCCGCCGGCGACACGGGCGTCATGGATTGCTTCATCGCGAGCACTTCCATGGGATCGCCGCGGAACGGCTGCCGACCCGTCAGGGCTTCGTAGAGCATCACGCCCACCGCGTACCAGTCGCTCGCCGGCGTCGCGGGCGAGTGCAGCTGCTCGGGCGCGGCGTAGGCCGGCGTGCCGCAGAACGTGTCTTCGCTCGCGCTCGGATCGAGCTCGCCGACGAGGCCGAAATCGAGGACCACGACGCGCCCCCGTTTGTCGACCAGCACGTTGCCTGGCTTGAGGTCGCGATGCAGCTTGCCCGCCCCGTGGAGAGCTTCGACCGCGTCGACGAGCTGCGGCAGGACGAGGCGGAGGCGCGCGAGGCCGCCCGCGTCGAGCGGCGAGAGCGGCGCCGCTGCTTCCCTCACGCGCGGCCCGCTCGCGGAGGAGCTGGGCGTGACCTCCCGCGCGACGGTCGTGATCATCGACGCGTCCGCGCCGTCGTCGTCGAGGTCCGTCGTCGAGCGCGCGAGGTCCCGCGTGCCGCTCGGCGAGAGGGCCGCGCCTCCGCCGCGAATGAACGAGTAGAGGTTCGTCCCTTGGACGAGCTCCATCGTGAAGAACCAGTCCGGCCCCTCCGACACGAGCTCGCGCAACGACACGAGGTTCTCGTGCGAGAGATCGGCCACGCTGCGGAACTCGCGCTTCAGCCGCAGCAGGTTCGCCGGCGTGAGGCGCTGCAGCGTCTTCAGCGCGACCTCCTCCGCGCGATCGAGATCCACCGCGCGATAGACGACGCCCATCCCGCCGGCGCCGATGCGCTCCTTGACGAGGTAGCGTCCGACGCGCACGCCCCCGGCCCGTGCGGCCTCGAGCGCCCGAAACATGCCGGCGCCCGGGGTCGTGTCCCGCCGCCGCTTGGGTGGAGTTCGGCTCGCGTCCACAGGAATCGGTGAGTCCGTCCGTGACCATTACGCATCACCTGACGTCCTGAACGCAAGGCGTTTCCCAGGCGAGGCGCTTCGTTGCATGCCGCCGGCCCCGAGGTTAGGGTCGGACACGATGATCGCTTGGCTCGGCGTCCCGCTGACGCTCTTCACGGTCTATTTCGTCTTTCATCCTCCGTTCGGCTTGAGCTCCGGACTCCAGGTGTTCTGGGTCACCGTCCCGCTCGCCGCCTACGTCCTATGGAAGACCACCGAGCCGGCGCCCGAGCGCGACGACGACGCGATCGAGCGGTTCCGCCACTTCGAAGTGCCCGACGAGGCGTCGACCGAGGCGCGCGGAGAGTCGCGCCCGAAGAGCCAGGGCGTCGAGCGCACGCGGACCGTCGCGCTCCGGCCCGTCGTCGCCGCGCCGTACGATCTCGCGGTCCTGCTCGATCGCCTCGGGGGCGGTTCGCCGCGGAAGGTCTTCGAGCTGCACCCGCGGATCGCGTTCGTCACGATCCTCGCCGCGAACGAGCTGTCCGTGAGCGATCACGTGACCCTCCTGCTGCGCCTCGAGGAGGCGGCGCCCTCGTTCAGCGTGCGACCGTTCGCGCCCGCCGAAGCGCCGCCGCCCGACCTCATCGCGTTCAAGAAGGACGGCGAGTTCTCGCAGCGCTTCCAGGTGCTCGGCAAGGACGCGAAGGGCGTCAAGTCGTTCCTCAGCGCCGTGATTCGCGACGCGCTCCTCGACATGCCCGAGGTGTGGGTCGAGGTGCAGGGCAAGGCGATGAGCGTGTCGCTCTTCGGCCCCTTCGACGTGGAGCGCGCGCGCCAGCTCGTCGAGCTCGCGGACGTGCTGTTCGCGGAGTACGGCGCCGAAGGCGGTCCTTCGCTCCTCGAGCCGTCCGGCGAGGTGGTGAAGAAGAAGGGCAAGAAGAAGAAGAAGGGCGGCGCGCCCGCCGTCGAGGCCGCCACGTGACGAGCCGCCCGCCCTCGTCGCTTCCCCCGCGCGATCGCGCGATCGAGCTGCCCGCGCTGATCGGCGTCGTCCACCTGCGGGCGCTGCCGGCGAGCCCCGCGTACGACGGAGACGTCTCGAGCGTCGCCGCGGCGTGCGCGCGCGACGCGCAGGTCCTCGCCGACGCCGGCTTCGACGGGGTCGTCGTCGAGAACTACGGCGACGCGCCCTTCGAGCCCGGCACCGTCTCGCCCGTCACCGTCGCCGCGATGACCCGCTGCGCGCTCGCCGCTCGCGTCGCTGCGCCCTCGCTCTCGCTCGGCATCAACGTGCTCCGGAACGACGCCCTCGCGGCGCTCGGCATCGCCGTGAGCGTCGGCGCCTCCTTCGTGCGCGTGAACGTGCACGTCGGCGCGCGCCTCACCGATCAGGGCCTCATCGAGGGCAAGGCGCACCTCACGCTGCGCGAGCGCCGCGCGCTCGGCGCGACGGAGATCCAGCTCTTCTGCGACGTGGACGTGAAGCACTCGGCGCCGCTCGCCGCGCGACCGCTCCGCGAGGAGGCGCAGGATCTCGTCCATCGCGGGGGCGCCGACGCGGTGCTCGTGACCGGCAGCGGCACCGGTCGCGGCGTCGCGCTCCGGGATCTCGACGAGGTGCTCGGCGCGATCGACGTCCCGGTGCTCGTCGCGAGCGGCGTCACGGAGTCGACCCTCGGCGCCATCAAGCGCGCGCACGGCGTCATCGTGGGCAGCTGTCTCCGCGCCGACGGACGCGCGGGCGGCCGCATCGATCCAGGGCTCGCACGACGCTTCGCCGAAGCGTTTCGTCAGAGCAAGCGCGCGAGCGTCTCGCCGCCCCTCCTCGACGCCGCGGACGACGCGGTTCCCGTCGCGCTCGAGCCGTCGCGGAGCTGACGCAACGTCTCTCGCGAGCTCTCGCCTCGACGGCCGCGCCGGTCTCGGGCAGACTCCGGATCGATCATGAAGCTCGCTCCCTCGCTCGCCGCCCTGTCGCTCGTCGCGCTCCCGTTCGTCGCCGGCTGCAACGCCGACAAGACGTCGCTGCCGAGCGCCGAGGCCGCGTCGAGCGAAGCGCCGTCGAAGTCGCCGTCGAGCACCGACGCGGTTCGCGCGAGCGCCGCCGACGCTCCGCGCGCCGCCGCGACCCAGGACGGCTTCGCGCAGAGGACCTTCGGCGCGCCGATCGGCCCGGGCGACGTGACGACCCTCGACGCCATCGTCGCCGAGCCCGCGAAGTTCGCGCAGAAGACGATCAAGACCGAGGGCACCGTCACGGCGGTGTGCCAGCACATGGGCTGCTGGATGGAGATCGGCGCCGACGACAAGCTCGCGCACGTGAAGATGGCCGGCCACAGCTTCTTCGTTCCGAAGACGGCCACAGGGCATCACGCCATCGTCGAGGGGCAGCTCTCCGACGCAGGCGGCTCCGGCGGCGCCTGCATGCACGAGGGCAAGGACAGCTGCGCGGGCAACGCCGACGCGAAGGTGCAGCTCGAGGCGACGGGCGTCCAGTTCATCGACTGACGCGCTCGCCGCGGAGCGCGCCTTCGTCCTCGCGCCGACGCCTCGCGGGGACGCGTCACGTCCCCTGACGAACGCCGACGATCTCGCCGCTCCCGCCGGGGATGAAGATCCCGTCGATGCCGAGGAGCCGGTAGACCGTCTGCGCGACGTCGGCGCTCTTCGGGATGCGCGTCTGCGGATCGCCGCCCTCGTCGACCAGCGCGAGCGGCTTGCCGTAGTAGCCGAGCGCGTTGCCCGTGAGGCCGTTGCCGCCGCCGCTCACGTCGTAGCCGCCGAGCATGCGGTTCGTGTTGATGCCGCCTCCCGCGAGGACGACCGACGTCGTCGGCCAGTGCTCCGTCGCGTGCGGCCACGTGCGCGCGAACTCGCTCATGATGACGACGAGCGTGTCGTCGAGGAGCGTCCCGCCGTTCGGCCCGGGCGTCGCCTTCATCTCGCCGAGGAAGCGGCCGAGCACGTCGAAGATGGGGCGGAGCTTGGCGAAATGGACGCCGTCGGCCGCGCCGTGCGTGTCGTAGTAGAAGCCGTTGAGCCCGGGGCAGTAGACCGAGATCGCGCTCGTCACGTCGCTCTTCAGCAGCTTGAGCGTGAGATCGAAGGTCTCCGCCCACTGCGCGCCGGCGTCGGCTTCGTCCGAGCCGATCGCGGTGCCGAAGTGCCCTCCCTCGGCCCAGAACGGGATCGGCGTGTTCTCGACGCCGTTCACCTTCTCGAGCATCGACATGACGTCGCGCACGAGCAGCTTGCTCACGCCCTGGTAGCCGTCGTGCAGCGAGCGGAGGAACGCGTCGGTGCCGACGCTCGACTTGCCCTTCTGCGCCATGACCTGCCGCAGCACGTACTCGTCGATGTCGGTCGTCGCGATCTCTCCCACGCGCCGGCCGTCGAAGTCGCGCTGGCGACGGACCGTGCGTTCGCGGAGGTTCTGCCAAGCGCCTTCGTGCCGCTCGGAGAGCAGCGTCTCGAGCGCGCCGAGCGACGGCAAGACGGTGGGCGCGCCGACGGCGCCGAGATCGAGCGGGTTCGAGACCGGCGCCTGCCCGATGGCGACCGCGGGGAGCGGCCGAGCGTCCTTGTACTTCTCGAAGAGCGCGTTCGCGACGACCGAGTGCATCCCCGGGGCGCGATACTCCGCGCCGGGCGCGCCGCACATCGCGCTGATGACGCCGCTCGCGTGCGAGTTCGTCCCCATGTCGACGCCGTGCAGGACGAGGCTGTTCTCCCAGAGGCGGTGGTGGTCCCACGCGTAGCCGTGCGGCGACGTCGGGATGCCGGTCACGGGATCCGGCGTGCGCGGATCGGGCTGACCGGAGGCGAGCGCTTGCGCGTCCCACATGCGCGCGACCCGCAGCCGCTGGATCGGCGACGACGCGTCCGCGTCGCCCGTGCCGTCGAGGTTCGAGAGCTGGCTCGGGTCGTAGTAGGCCGGCTCCGTGAGCGTCACCATCGGCTTCGGGAGCACGCGCCCTACGTCCGTCGCGCTGAACGGACAGAAGAGGTAGACCGGCATCCAGCCGCCCGGCACGAAGAGCGTGAGGAGCTTCGTCGGTCCTTGTCCCGAGGCGCGCGCCGACCGCGTCGGGATCGGATCGAGACCGAAACGATCGAGCAGCAGGAGCTGGCCGAGGCCCACTCCCGCCATCAACAGCGCTCGACGTGACGACTTCATCCGAGGACCTTCTTTCGCGGTCAGTAGGAGACCCACTTCGGGTGCCACACGAGCGCCGCGCAGACGGCCGTCCACGCGGTCTCGGCGCCCTTCGGCTCGTAGGGCAGGAACACGCTCTCGTAGAGATCGGAGACGTCGGCCTCCGTGGCGGGCTCGCCGAGCAGCCGCAGATGGAGATAGCCGATGTTCTTCCGGATCCGCTGGGGCGCCCGGTCGCTCGCGTCGGAGAGCGTCGCGTACCGGAAGAACGCCGTGTTGCCTCGCTTCGTCACCGCCTTGCGGCAGCGCGCCTGCGACATCTGCGTGAGCGTCTCGAGGAACGTCGCCGAGAGGCTCGTGTCGCCGGGCTTGCCCGCCTGCCACGCCGCGCCGCCGAGGCCGAGCCACCGAGGGTACGACTGCGACGCGTTGAAGGCGTCGTCGTCTCGGTAGTCGAGCGCGTCGGGCGAGCGCGCGGGGAGCCCTTGGTCGCCGTCGGTGAGCTCGAGCTCCGTGCCGCGCTCGTAGTAGAAGTCGCTCTCGTCGAGCCCGAGCGGCGCGTCGAGGCTCGCGAGCACCTGCGCCGCGCTGAGGCGCCGCACGGTCGCCGCCTTCAGGTAGTCGAAGCTCGCTGCGCCCTGGGGCGGGAGGTTCCGGATCCAGTCCTCGAGCGCGGCGATCGTGATCGACGTCTTGCCTTGCGCGGCGGCGGCGGCGAAGGTCGGT
This sequence comes from uncultured Polyangiaceae bacterium, assembly GCA_964467935.1. Taxonomy (GTDB): domain Bacteria; phylum Myxococcota_A; class Polyangia; order Polyangiales; family Polyangiaceae; genus CAYYKK01. The sequence goes on along the minus strand of CAYYKK010000036.1, from coordinate 8,439 downwards.
CCCGACGTCGGCATCTGCGTGTACATGCCCTGGCCTTGTCCCTCGAGCAGGCGGAGCAGCTCGCTCTGCTCGGGGTGGCCCGGCACGACGTACTTCGTGTCGTAGACGAGCGTGCCCTCGAACGCCGCGAGCGAAGCGAAGTACGGCTTGTTCGTGCCCTCGCCGTGGCAGCCGGCGCACTCGCCCGCGAGCGCGTTCATCACGTCGGCGTTCTGGTTTCCCGTCGGTGCGCACGCGCTCTCGGTGTTCGACGCGGGTCCGTGCGAGCCCGCCGGGGCGCCCTTGCACGCCGCGCCCGCGACGACCGACGCCGCGATCGCCGCGACCACCGCGCTCCTCGGCCGCGCGAGAGCGGAGGCGCGCTTCACAGCCCCCTCCGGAACTGATCGGTGTGCAGGACGTAGCGCAGGAAGGGACGGAGCGCGCGGTCGTGCGCGACGAACTCGCCGACGAGCTTCTCGACGAACGGCTGCTCGGTCGAGGGATCGATCTTCCTCCCGACGAAGCGCTCGTAGAGGCGCTGCACGGCGCACTTGTCGAACTCGCCCGACTGCACGAGGATTTTGCCGAAGCCGAGCGGGCCGATCGTCCCGTCGCTCGTCGTCCCGAAGAGCTTCTCGTCCGGCGGCAGGAAGTCGATGAAGCGCGCGTTCGGGTTCGCCGCGATCTCCGCCTCGGTCGCGGGCGTCAGCTTCGTGTCGTGAATGTAGGTCGCTTCCCACCGCGCCCACGGCTCTTTGCTCGCGTCGCTCGGCCAGCTCCAGTCGCCGACGCCGCCCATCATCGGCACGTTCACCTGCCCGTCGAAGTCCCAGCGCTTGAAGTGGATCGCGGCGAGGTCCATCAGCGCGTGGCAGTGTTGGCAGACGCCCTCCGTCGCGGGATCTCGCTGGAACGCGTTGAACTGCGCGTCCGGCGGCGGCGGGACGAAGCTCACGCACGCGAACGTCTCCAGCCAGCGCGCGGCCCGCACGCGCTCGCGCGCGAACGACGAGAGCGCGCCCATCGAGGTGAGCACCCCGGCGGCGCCGAAGCCGATCGGCGCGTCGGTCGTCGTGCGCGGATCGAACCGGTAGGTCCGGTCGAGGCTCCCGCTCGGCGCGCCGTTCGGCGAGAGCGCGAGGAGGTTCGGGTTCAGCGTCTCGACGACGAACTCCCGCCAAGCGAGGGGGTCACGGGGGTCGTGCTCCGGATCGGCCGGCCCATGCCACGTGCTCGGATCCCAGAAGCGCAGGTCGTCGAGCGCCTTGTTGGCGCTCGTTCGTCGACCCATCTTCACGTAGAGCGTCTGGAGCGCGAAGGGGGCCACCGAGTAGTTCGCGAGGACGAGATCGCTCAGCGGGCGATCGTTCCACGCGATGTGCGCGAAGAGCCGCGCCGGCTCGTCCCAGCCCTGGCGCCGCTGGCTGTCCTCGAAATCGTTCGAGCCGTAGCCGTTCGTCCCGCTCACCGCCGACATGCTCGCGCGCCCACCCCACATGCGCGGGATGCAGTAGACGAGGTTCGGTCCGCAGGAGCAGAGCGGCTTGTCGTGGCTGTCGTTGAGCGCGATGCCGTGCAGGCCGACGTAGACACGACCGCAGTCGATGCCGTCGTGCTCGCGCACGCCGCTCCCCGCGCGCCCGATCACGGTCACCTCGCGCCCGGGCGCCCACCACGGCTCGATCGATCGCACGAGCGGGAGGAAGCGGCGCCCCTCGCGATCGAGGTCGTAGCAGTACGACTCGGGATCGCCGAACTCGGGGTAGTCCGCGCCGAACACGTAGAACGCGCCGGGGTGCTTCGACGTGGCGGGGCACTGCTCCATCATCGCCATCTGCGACCCGACCCAGTCGTTCACGTTCACGCCGCCGCGGTTCATCGCGCTCGTGCGCAGGTAGTCGTGGCCGTAGCTGACGAGCGCGCGATAGAACTCCTTCGACGCGAGCGCGCTCTCGATCGCGCCGTCGATCATCGCGTCACGGGCGGCGTCGTCCGGCGCCGCGAGGATCTTCTCGTAGTCCTCGTAGGCCGGCGGGCGTCCGAGCAGCGAGAGGTCCACGCGGCGCAAGAGGCGCGTGTACGAGAGCTCCGCGCCCGGATCGGGGGCCGGGCCCGCGCCGCCTCGTCCCTCGACGCACGCGCCTTTCGGCGCGCCGGGAGTACCGCCCGCGGGCGCTTCGCAGCCGCCGACGAGGAGCGCGATCGCGATCGACGCGATCGGCCGGAGGCCGAGTGGGCCGAGCGCGCGCCGATCGATCGGAGACATCGATCGCAGGCTAACAGCTGCCTCCGCCTCGGAGAAGAACCCAGCGGCGATCAGCGCGGTCGTCGAGGGCCTCTTCATCTGCCCTTCATCTGACGAACGTCGGTCGTCGCTCCGGCGCGAGGGCTATCCCCCGCTCTTCACGCGCGCCCGCTTGCCCTCGAGCTCCTCGAGGCGCTCGTTCGCCTCCGCTCGGAACTCGCCCAGCTCGCGCAGGATGCTCTCGATGTTGACCTCGTTCTTCAAGTTCACTTTGAAGTCGGTCTCCGCCGTCGCGCGATCCTTCAGCGACTGGCGGTTCTGGCTCATGACGATGAGCGGCCCCTGGAGCGCGACCAGGATGGCGAGCAGCAAGTTGAAGAAGACGAAGGGGTAGGGGTCGAAGGCCTTGTCGCCGAGCAGCGCGGGGAGGTTCACCACCATCCACCCCGTCGTGAGCCCCAAGAGGCCGATGATGAACGCCCAGCTGCCGTTCAGCTCCGCGACCTTGTCGGCGAGCCTGTCGCTCCAGCTCAGGTTCTTCTCGATCTCTTCGTTGACGTTCTTCGCGGCGCGCTCGGAGAGCATCGCGTTCGTCTGGCGGAGGCGCTCGGCCATCGTCTGGAGGATCGCCATCGCGGCGCGCGGGCGGTTCTCGAGGTAGTTCGAGAGCGTCTCGCGCGTGAGCTCGAGCAGCGTCGCGTCGGTCGTCGCGAGCGCGCTCGCGCTGCGGGGCTTGTCGTCGAAGAGGGCGAGCTCGCCGAAGTACTCGCCGCGCGCGATGTCCTTCAGCGACACGCGCCGCGACGCTTCGCCGGGCAGGTGGATGTTCACGTGCCCGGAGGCGACGATGTACATCTCGGTCCCCGAGTCGCCTTGATCGAAGATCATCTCGCCGGCGCGGAGCGTCCGCTCCACCAGGCTCGAGGCCAACGCGTCGAGGTCCTCGTCGCCGAGGCCCTCGAACATCGGGATGCTGCGGAGCAGTTCGGTGCGCGACACGGCGCGCAGTATGCCACGCGAGCGGCCCGCACATCGACCCGTCGTGTCGAAGGTGCGCATCTGTCACCGGGCGGCCCTTCGGCTTCGAGGTGCGGGTGGATCTTCAGCGACCCGGCGCGGCGGGGCGCGCGCGGTTCTCTGCGCGACGAGCCGCGGATCCCGAGGGAGCGCGGGGCCGCGCGGCGGTGCGATGAGGAAAGCGCTGGTGTCTCGCGGCTGATTGGGTCAGCGTGCGCCCTCCATGAAGCGCGAGAAACGCCTCACGAAGAAGGAGCGCCAAGCGCTCCGCGGCGGTCCCCTCCCGGCTCAGTCCGAGGGGCACCATCACCATCACATCCACTGCACCGCGTGCGGCAAGCACCTCGACGAGGAGGACTTCGAGGGCGCGCCGGCGAAGGCCGAGTGGGTCACGTGTCAGCACGGCTCGAGCTTCTCTTCGTGCGCCGGTTGCGTGCCGAAGACCAAGGAGCTGCTCGCCGAGCACGATCGGACGGGGCAGCCCGTGCGGTCGGCGTCCGCGTGGCACTGAGCCTCGCTGCGTCTCGCGCCGAGCGCCCGCGCGCGCCGGCGAGCTCGTCGTCTGCATGAAAGCCCTCGTCCGTCGGAACTTCGTTCGGATCGTCCTCGTCCTCTCGACGATCGCGTCCCTCTACGTCGTCACGCACCGGGTGCGCTTGAACCCCGACGTCGTCGCGCTGCTGCCACGGCACGGCGACGCGGGCGCGCTGTCGCGCTACATCAAGGGCTTCGGCGGCGGCGGGGTGTCGGTCGTCCTCATCCAAGGAGACGACGCGAAGAAGAACGCCGCCCTCGCCGAGGACGTCGCGAGCGCGCTCCGGGGTCGCCCCTCGGTCGCGTTCGCCGCCGCCGGGGCGCCGGTCCCTGGCACGGGCGCGAAGGCGCCGGACCCGCTCCTCCTTTTTCGCAACGCAGATGCGACTGCGCGCGAGCGGCTCGCCGAGGCCCTCACCCCCGAGGCGATGCGCGCGCGCCTGCGCGAGACGAAGAGCATCCTCCTCGCGCCTGGGAGCGGCGCGCTCGGCGAGGTCTTCGCGAAGGACCCGCTGCGGTTGTCGCAGATCATCTACGAGAAGAACGGCGTCGGCGCCGGCGTGAAGGCGCGCACCGACGGGCTCTTCGCGACCGAGGACGGACACACCCACCTCGTCGTCGTGAAGCCGAGGGGCCAGGCGCTCCGCGGCGCCGACGCGCGCGCGTTCACCTCGGACGTGGAGGGCGTGCTCGCGCCGCTGCGGCAGGCGAACCCGGGCGTCACGCTCGACGTCACCGGGCCGCACGCGGTCGCCGCGGCCACCGAGGCGCTCATCACGAACGACCTCGAGCGTTCGGGCGTGCTGTCGCTCGTGCTCGCGTCGCTCGTGTTCGCCGTGATCTTCCGCAGGCTGCGGGCGCTCGCGGCGGTCATCCCGCCGCTCTTGCTCGGCACCTTGTGGACCGCGGCGCTCGCGTCCCTCTGGCCGAGCGGGATCAGCGCGATCGCGGTCGCGTTCGCGTCGGTCGTCGTGGGCGTCGGCTTCGACACCGGCGTCCACGTCTACGCCGCCCTCCTCGACGCGCGTCGCGAGGGGCACGCGGCGGCGGACGCCGTGGGGATCGCGCGACGACGCACGGCGCGACCCGTCCTCGTCGCAGCGACGATCGCGGGGGCGGCCTTCGCGAGCCTCGCGCTCTCGAGCATCGAAGCCGTCGGTCAGCTCGGCCTGCTCTGCGGCGCCGGAGAGATCCTCACCGCCATCGCCATCGTGCTCATCACCCCCGAGATCGGCGGTCTCCTCGAGCGGGGGACGCCTCCTCCGCGGCTCGCGAACCGGTGGACCCGCTGGGTGCACGCCCTCACGAGCACGCGCGCTCGCGCCGGCGTCGCGTTCGCCGTCGCGCTCGCCGCCGCGTCGGCGTGGCTCCCCCTCGGCCTGCACGTCGCCGACTCGATCGTCGCCGTGCGCCCGAAGAACCTCGCTCCGCTCGAGGTCGAGCGGAAGATCTTCGAGGCGTTCGGCGGTCGGCCGCAGCCGTGGATCGTGCTCGTCGCCGATCCCGATCGTGACGCCGCCATGCACCGCGCCGATCTCATCGCGGAGCGACTCGCCGCCGACACGCGCGACGTCGAGCGGGTCGACGCGCTGACGGCGGTGCTCCCGTCGATGGCGACGCAGCGCGAGCGCCTCGCCGCGCGAGACGCGATGATCGCGGGCAAGAGCGCCGATCTCGAGGCGGCGCTTCGCGACACGGGTTTCGCGGTGGGTCGCTTCGAGGGCGTGCTCGCCGAGTGGCGCGATCCGCCTCACGACGTCGTCGATCCCGAGGTGGCGCTCCGCGGCGATCTCGCCGTCTTGGGTGCGCGCTACCTCGGCGAGGAACCGCACGATCACCTCGTGGCGATGCACGTGCATCTCCGTGGCGATGGCGCGAACGGCGACAAATCCGCGCGCGCTGCGATGGAGGAGATCGTTCGCTCGGTCGATCCGACCGCGGCGGTCACGGGCTACGCGCGGCTCGAGGCGGACTTGCACGAGTCGCTCGCGACCGACATGCCCAAGGTCGCCGCGCTCGCGGGGGCGCTCGTCGTCGTCATGCTGGGCGCGTCGCTGAGGCGCGTGCGCGAGGTGGCGATCGCCGTCGTCGTCCTCGTCGTGGGGATCGGCTCGCTGCTCGGCGTCATCGCCCTCTTGAAGGTGCCGCTCCACATCTACTCGGCCCTCGTCATCCCGGTGCTGCTCGGGATCTCGGTGGACGAAGCGATGTTCCTCCTCTACCACGCGCGCGACGCGGAGCCCGGGACCGATCCGACGCTCGCGACGCTCGAGGAGGAGGGACCACCGGTCCTCGCGACCGCGCTCACCACCTCGGCGGGCTTCGCCGCGCTCGCGTTCGCGCGCTACGGAGGCCTCGCCGACCTCGGCACGGTCGGCGCGCTCGGCAGCGCCGCGGGGCTCGTGGTCGCGCTGATCATCGTGCCCGCGGGGCTCCGATTGTTCGGCAGGGCGCCGAAGGCGACGCGGGGCGGCGCCGCCGCTGCGAAAGAGTGAGAGGCGCGCCGCCGTCGCGTATGCTCCGAGCGTGAGGTCCTCGTCCGCTCTCGCGATCGCCGTCGCGATCTCGATGCCCGCGTGGGCGGCGGCGCAGCCGGTGAGCGCGCCGCCCGACGCGGCGCAGTGCGGCCCCGACGAGCGATCGAACCCGCCCGGCGGCAGGAGCGGCGCTGGCGGAGCGTCGTGCGGAGATCCGGGGGGATCGCCCTCGAGCGGACACGACGCAGACGATCGCGGCGCCAAGCCCTCGGCCAACAAGCCCTCGGGCGACGCGCGATCGAAGGGCGCGCCCTCGAGAGGGGCGGCGTCGAAGAGTGCGTCGAAGGGCGATCCGGCGAAGAGCGATCCGGCGAAGAGCGATCCGTCGAAGGGAAGGGCGGAGGGCGCGATCGAGGTCAAGAAGGGACGGGACGGCGCCGACCGCGACGACCGAAGCGTCTCGCGCGGCGCGACCGCGATCATCGACGTCGCCGCGGGGCTCGACGAGGCGCTGCCGCCGCTCGAGGGGCGCGTCGTCGTCGGTGTGGCGCCGCTCGCCGCCGACGTCGCGGCGCCGCGCGGCAAGGCGCTCTCCGTCACCATCGCCCGGGTGTTCGCGGGGAGGCGCCATTTCGAGCCGCCCACCGACGCCGAGACGCTCGATGCAGTGCGAGCGCGCGCCGGCAGCGTCCGAGCGATCGTCTACCTCACGCCGCGCGTCGCGAACGGAGAGCTCGTCGTCACCGCCGACGCTTTCCGCGTCCCCCGCACCGTCTGGGCTCGGATCCGCAACCCCGCGCCGGGACCGTTCGCCCACGCCTTCGCGAAGTCCTTCATCGACGCCGAGATCCGCAGCCACCTCGAGCCCGTGCCCATGACCGCCTTCGACGCGACGCGCGGCAAGAACTTCGAGAGCGGCGTGCTCGCGCTCGCCTGCGACGATCTCGACCGCGACGGCGCCCCCGAAATCCTGAGCCTCTCGCGCAAGTCGGTGACGCTCTCGCGCATCCGCGGAGGGCGCGTCGAGCCGCTCGCCTCGCGCCTCTGGTCCGACCTCTCGAGCGTCGCGCCGGCCCCGCTCCGCGAGCCCATCGGTCTGCTCGCAACGGCGCGCGTCGGGCGCGACCCGCTGGCTCCGCGCGCGGTCGTCGCGGCGATCACCGATCGCGCCTCGGCCGTCGAGCTCGACGCGGATCTCGCCCTCGTCGACGCGTACGGCGCGATGGCCGTCCCCGACGGCGACGCGTTCGCGTGCGCTCGGCTCGCCGCGATCACGGTGACGGGGCCGCTCGTCGCGTGCCGATCGGGCGCGGCGTCACCGTCGCGGCCGTCGGTCGGCGGACGCTACGACGCCTTCGCTTCGGCGAGGCTCGTCACGGCCGACGGCAAGCCGTTCGAGGTGTCTGCGGGCCGTGAGGACGGGACGCTCGAGGTCTTCGACGACGCGGGACACAAGATCACGATCCCGCACGTCGGCGCCCAGGTCGCGGTGGGGGATGTGGATCAGGACGGCTCTCCCGAGATCTTCACGAGCCTCGACGTGGCCCGCGGCGCGACGGACGCGCTCGTCGTCTACTCCTGGTCGCGCGCCGACGCGAAGGTGCGCGAGATCGTGCGCATGCCGATCGCGGCCGGCGTCCAGGCGATCGCCACGTGCCCGCCGGAGAGCGCGAAGCGCGCGCCGTTCATCCTCGCGACGGCCGACGAGATCGTGGTGCTCCGGTGAGCCGCGCCGACGAGCCCGCGAGGATCTCGCGCCGACTCGTCCTTTCGCGCTGCCTGGGCGTCTCCGCGTCCGCGCTCGTGTCGTCGTCGATCTTCGCCGACGACGCGCTCGCGCTCGGCCGCACGCCGTACGGCGGACGCGTGCGCATGAGCCTGCCGTGGGGCATGCGCGCGATCGACCCCCACGACGGCTCGGACGCGTGCGCGGCGATCTTCGGCGGCGCGCTCTTCGACTCGCTCTTCGCCGTCGACGCGCGCGGCGTGACCACGCCCGTCCTCGCCGACGCGCTCCCGCTCTCCGACGGCGCGGGGCTCATCGTCAAGCTGAGGCCCGGTCTGCGGACGGCGAAGGGCGCAGCGATCGACGCGCGGGACGTGGTCGCGTCGCTCGCGCGGGCGAAGAAGCTCGGCGCCGCCGCGCTGCTCGCGCGCTTCGGCGCGCCCTCGGTCGCGCCGCAC
>CAYYKK010000035.1:0-34674 GCA_964467935.1 uncultured Polyangiaceae bacterium | reverse complement strand
AAGCGGGCGCTGGACCGGCCGATCTGGGTGCGGATCGCGCCGATCGACGCGTCGAAGGCGGGCGCGGGCGGGATCGGCGCGCACCACGGAGGCGACGGGCTCGCGACGTCGACGCAGGCCTTCTGAGCGGCCGAGGCGGCGAGCGGGACCGCTCCGCTCGCCGTCTCGCGCCCTCGCACCGGCGCGCGGAACCGCGTAGCCTCGGCGCTCCGTGGAGCTTCATGTCCGAGCCATCGACGGCGCGCCCGACGCATCGCCGGTCGAGATCGTCGAGCGCAAGGGGCTCGGACACCCCGACACCCTGTGCGACGCGATCGCCGAGCACGTGAGCGCGCGGCTCTCGCGCTACTACCTCGATCACTTCGGCGTCATCCTGCATCACAACGTCGACAAGGTGCTGCTCGTGGGCGGCGAGGCGCGCGCGTCGCTCGGTGGGGGAGAGGTGACCGTCCCCATCGAGCTCTACCTCGCGGGGCGCGCGACGAGCCGACACGGGGCGACGCCGATCCCCACGCACGAGATCGCGATCGAGGCGGCGCGTGATTGGCTCACCGAGAACCTCCCTTCGCTCGACGTCGCCGAGCACGTCCGCATCGTCCCGCTCCTCCGCGCCGGCTCGAGCGATCTGACCGCCCTCTTCGGCCGAGGCTCACCGAGCGCGCCGCTCGCGAACGACACGTCGTGCGGCGTCGGCTTCGCGCCGCTGACCGACCTCGAGAAGATCGTCCTCGACGTCGAGCGCGCGCTGACCGCGCGATCCACCGCCGCGGCGCACCCGGCCATCGGCCCCGACGTGAAGGTCATGGGCGCGCGGCGCGCGCGGGACGTCGAGCTCACGATCGCGTGCGCGATCGTGGCGCGACACGTGAAGAGCCTCGACGACTACCTCGCCGCGAAGGAGACGATCCGCGCCCTCGCGCTCCAGGCGGCGCGCGGCGCGGCGTCGCTCTCGCCGAGCGTCGCGGTCAACGTCGCCGACGATCCGGCGCGCGGCGAGCTCTACCTGACCGTGACCGGCACGAGCGCGGAGGCCGGCGACGACGGCGAGGTGGGCCGGGGCAACCGCGCGTGCGGGCTCATCACGCCCTACCGACCGATGACGCTCGAGGCGGCGGCGGGAAAGAACCCCGTCACGCACGTGGGCAAGCTCTACAACGTCGTGGCCGCGCGCGCGGCGGGGTCGCTCGCGGCGCTCGCGGGGGTCGTCGGCGCGGAGTGCGTGCTCCTCAGCCGCATCGGCCGCCCCGTCGACGATCCCTTCGTCGCGGACGTGAGGCTCGTGCTCTCGCGCGGCGCGCCGATGCCGCCCGAGCGAGAGATCGCGTCGGTCCTCCGGGGCGAGCTCGCGAAGATGGACGAGATCCGCCTCGAGCTCTTGCGCGGCCACATCCAGGTCTATTGAGTCGCGGCGCGACCCGCGGCGCGCTCACTCGCTGTCGTCGGTCTTCGGCGGGAGCACGAGGCGGATGCTCTTCACGTGCCGAGGGGTCGCCGCGACGATCTCGAGCGTCGTGCCGTCCTCCGCCGTGAACTTCTCGCCCACCTTCGGGATGCGGCCGGCGAGCTCGAGCGCGAGGCCGGCGAGCGTCGTCCACGTCTCGCCTTCGGGGAGCTCGAGATCGAGCTCGCGGTTCACCTCGCGCAGCGGGACCTCTCCCCGCACGACGACGGTGCCGTTCGACTCGCGCTGGATCGGTGAGGGCGCGTCGAGGTCGTGCTCGCTCGCGATGTCCCCCACGAGCTCCTCCACGAGATCCTCGGTCGTGACGATGCCGCTCGTCGCGCCGAGCTCGTCGACGACGACGGCGATCTGGATCTTGCGCTTCTTCATCTCCCCGAGGAGATCGACCGCGCGCATCGACTCGGGGACGATGAACGCCGGCCGGATCGCGTCCTCGAGCACGAGCAGCCGCTGCTCGGCGAAGATCGCCATCAAGTCGCGGATCGTGACGTAGCCGACCACGTTGTCGATCATCCCCTCGTAGACGGGCATGCGCGTGTGGCCGTGCTCGAGGACGATGCGCTTGATCTCCTCGGTCGACGCGTTGCGCGGCATACCGACGATCTTTTGTCGCGGCACCATGACCTGGCTCGCGGTCAGGTCCGCGAAATCGATCGCCCGCGACGCGATCTCGCCGGCCCTCGGATCGACCGATCCGGCCTCCGTCGCCTCGTCGACGAGCTGCTGGATCTCGCCAGGCGACAGCCGCGACTCGGCGAACGTGGTCTTGTCGCCGAAGACGCGGAGCACGAGGTTCGACGTCACCGTGAGGAGCCACACCGCGGGCTTGAGCACGTACGAGAGCCCGAGGAGCGGCCGCGAGACGAGCAGGCCGTAGCGCTCGGCGCTCCGGAGCGCGAGCGACTTCGGCACGAGCTCGCCGAGCCACAGGGTGAGGAACGCGAGGCCCACGACGACGAGCACGAGCGAGACCTGCTCGGCGGACCGCGCGAGGAAGGGGAACGAGGCGAAGAACGGCTCCATCTCCTTCGCGAGGTGCGATCCGCTGAAGGCAGCGGCGGCCTCGGTGATGACCGTCACGCCGATCTGGACCGTGGCGAGGAGGTGCTCCGGGTCCTTCCGGAGACGCTTCGCCGCCTCCGCGCCGGGCGTCTTCTCGGTCACGAGGTGGTCGATCCGCGTCTTGCGGAGAGCGACGAGCGCGATCTCGGAGCCAGCGAGCACGCCGTTCAGGAGAACGAGCGCGAGGATGATCAGAAGCTGGATGAGAATGGCGACCTTCCCGAGACGAGGGGGAGCCGCCCGCGACCCCACCCGAGGCGATCAGGATACCCGAAAACGCGCGTCCCCGCCCGAGCGGCTCAACGCCCCTCGTCCGGTCCCGGCCCCACGACGATCGCGACGTCGGCGAGCCCCGGAGTCACGTCCTCTCGCGCTTCGACCAGCACGATGGTGAAGATCGTCGTCGCGGGGCGCTCGTGCCGGAGGAGCTGGACGAGCCCGCCGTCGTGCTCGACGTGGAAGCGGCCGACGACGTGCACGATCGGCCCGTCCCCCGGGGTGATCGCGCGCGCGATCGAGTCCGCCATCGTGGCGTCCCAGAGAGCCTGGGCTCGAAAGAACGAAGGAACGCGATCGCCCGCGTGCGCGTCGCCCCCGCCCGCCATGAGCGCCGCGAACGCCTCGGCGTAGTGACCGGAGGGCATCACGTCCGGCACGACGAAGAGCGCGCGCTCCGGCGGCGAGAGCGCGCGGAGCGCGTCGTCGACCTCGACGCGGGCCTTCTTCGCCATCGCGCGGGGCGCGTTCGACGCGATGACGCGCACGCCCGCGTGCTTCGCGAGGTCGATCATGGCGAGGTGGCCGGGCTCGGGATCGTGGGCGCCGAGACGCGACGCGCGCGCGAACGTCGCGCGATCGGTGCGCCCGGCGAGGTAGTCGTCGACCGCGCCTCGGGTGTCGCGCTCGAGGAACTCCAAGCTGAGCGGGGCGCGCGGGGCGCGCGCGAGGATCGCCTGGTAGAGCGCCGCCGACACGGCCAGCCCGAGCGGGTGCCGGTGCATCTCGCCGATGAGCACGACGTCGCTCCCCGCGGCGCGACGCGCCACCTCTCCGAGCGAGAGCGGCCGCTCGCAGGCGTCGAAGGGCTCCGCCTCGGCGAGGGTCGTCCGGGGACGCGCGAGCGTCGAGGCGCACCCGACGAGGAGGGGCGCGATCGCGAGGACGCCGAGGAGGGCTTTTTGGAGCATGACCGACGCGGCACCTGGGCCGACAAACGCCCCTCAGCGCCTTTTTTCCTGGCGAATGGTGGGCCAACTGGCTAAAGACGCGCGCAAAGCGAGCCAGCTCACCAGGCTCGAGGAGACGCTTCCGTCATGGCTGACATTTCCAAGATCCGCAACATCGGGATCAGCGCCCACATCGACTCCGGCAAGACGACGCTGACGGAGCGCATCCTCTTCTACACCAAGCGCATCCACGCGATCCACGACGTCAAGGGCAAGGACGGCGTCGGCGCGAAGATGGACTCGATGGATCTCGAGCGCGAACGCGGCATCACCATCCAGTCGGCCGCGACGCACTGCTTCTGGAAGAACTACCACATCAACATCATCGACACGCCAGGCCACGTCGACTTCACCATCGAGGTCGAGCGCGCGCTGCGCGTCCTCGACGGCGCGATCCTCGTGCTCTGCGGCGTCGCGGGCGTGCAGTCGCAGTCGCTCACGGTCGATCGCCAGATGCGCCGGTACAACGTCCCGCGCATCGCGTTCGTGAACAAGCTCGACCGCGCGGGCGCGAACCCGCTCCGCGTGAAGGATCAGCTCCGCGAGAAGCTCCACCTGAACCCGGTCCTCCTCCAGCTGCCGATCGGCCTCGAGGACAAGTTCGAGGGCGTCGTCGACCTCGTGAAGATGAAGGCGTTCCGCTTCTCCGGCCCCAACGGCGAGGAGATCAGCATCACCGACATCCCCGCCGACATGAAGGCCGACGCGGACAAGTACCACGCCGACATGCTCGACCAGCTCTCGCTGTTCGACGACGCGCTCGCCGAGGCGATCCTCGAGGAGAAGGTCACCGAGGAGCTCATCGTGAAGGCGATCCGCCACGCGACGATCGGCCTCAAGATCGCCCCCGTGATGATGGGCTCCGCCTACAAGAACAAGGCCGTGCAGCTCCTGCTCGACGGCGTCACGGCGTACCTGCCGGACCCGAGCGAGGTGGAGAACACCGCCGTCGACCTCGACAAGAACGAGGAGAAGGTCGTCCTGAAGAGCGTCTCGGACGCGCCGCTCGTCTCGCTCGCGTTCAAGCTCGAGGACGGTCGCTTCGGCCAGCTCTCGTACGTGCGCGTCTACCAGGGCACGCTCGCCAAGGGCATGGAGGTCACGAACACCCGCACCGGCAAGCGCCACAAGGTCGGCCGCCTCGTCCGCATGCACTCGGACGAGATGGAGGACATCGAGAGCTCGGATCCGGGCGACATCGTCGCGATGTTCGGCATCGACTGCAACTCGGGCGACACGTTCACCGACGGCAAGCTCAACTACGCGATGAGCAGCATGTACGTGCCGGACGCCGTCATCTCGCTCACGATCACGCCGAAGGACTCGAAGGGTCAGGCGAACATGTCGAAGGCCCTCCGCCGCTTCACGAAGGAGGATCCGACCTTCCGCGTGAGCGCCGATCCGGAGACGGGCGAGACCATCATCGCCGGCATGGGTGAGCTCCACCTCGACGTCTACGTCGAGCGCATGAAGCGCGAGTACCAGGCCGAGGTCGTGACGAGCCCGCCGCGCGTCGCGTACCGCGAGACGATCACGAAGAAGGTCGACTACGCCTACACGCACAAGAAGCAGACCGGCGGCTCGGGCCAGTTCGGCCGCATCGCCGGCTTCATGGAGCCGTACAGCGAGGGTCCGTTCCAGTTCGTCGACGAGATCGTCGGCGGCGTGGTCCCGCGCGAGTACATCCCCTCGGTCGAGAAGGGCTTCCGCTCGATGCTCGCCAAGGGTCAGCTCATCGGCGCCCAGGTCACCAACGTGTCCGTGACGCTCAACGACGGCGGCTTCCACGCCGTCGACTCGAGCGACGCGGCGTTCCAGGAAGCCGCGCGCGGCGCCTGGCGCGAGTTCTACGCCAAGGCCGGCCCGCAGATCCTCGAGCCGATCATGAAGGTCGCGTGCGAGGGCCCGAGCGAGTTCCAGGGCGGCATGACGGGCCTGCTCCTGCAGCGCCGCGGCATCATCATCGGCACCGCCGAGGACGACGCCGGCTTCAGCAACATCGAGGCGGAGGTGCCGCTCGCCGAGATGTTCGGCTTCTCGACGTCGCTCCGCTCGGCGACGCAGGGCAAGGCGGAGTTCACGATGGAGTTCTCCAAGTACGCGCCCACGCCGAACTCGATCAGCGAGGAGCTCATCAAGAAGCACCGCGACGAAGAGGCGAAGAAGAAGAAGTGAGCTTCTAGTATCTCGGTTGCAACGAGACGAGAGGCCGTCCCCGCGAGAGCGAGGGCGGCCTCTTCGCTTCGTCGGTCGACGGCGAGGAGACGGCGCGCGGACGCGGGCGACGGCTCGCCGCCAACGACCTACTTCGGCTGCACGCGCGACAGGCCGACGTTCTCGTCCCACTCGGGCCCGTAGCCTTCGTAGTGGACGCGGTAGCGCTCCTTGCCGACGACCTCGATGATCTGCGCGTTGTAGAAGCGCCCGCTCCACTCGACGCGCACCTGATCGCCGACGCGGTAGGTGTTCGTCTGCGCGGCCTCGAGCGCCTTCGCGCGGACCTTGGCGGGCGCCTCGGGCCTCGGCTCGTTGCCCTTGCGAAAGCCCTTCACGCGGCTCTTGGGCACGACCTCGTCCCACGTCTCGTCGTAGCCGTCGTAGTGGACCTTGAACTTGGCCGGCTCCGCCGTGAGGATGGTCGCGGGGTACTCCTTGCCCTCCCAGTCGACCATCACCTCGTCGCCCGCGCGGTACGTGCGCTGGCACCCCGCGGCCGAGGCCGCGAGCCAGCCCGTCGCGAGGACGGCGGCGAGTCGAGGGAGGAGGCGCACCCCGCATCCTTAGCCCGAGCCGTGGGGATATCGCAAACCGACGATCACCCACGCCGCTTGAGCTAACCTCCACGCATGGTCGTCACGTGCCCCGCATGCTTGCTGAACTATGCGTCGGAGGGGTCGAGTGGACGCTGCCCGGCGTGTGGCGCGCCCGCGCCGCCTCCGCCCGCGGCGGGCCGCTACGCCCCCGAGACACCCGGGGGCGCCTATGGCTCGGCGCCGGGGGCGGCGTACGGCGCCCCGGGCCCGGCCTGGAACGCGGCGCCGCCACCACCACCGACGACCGAGCTCATCTCGACCACGTTCCTGATCATGAACGTCGTGCTCGCGATCGTGTGTCAGCCCGCAGGCATCGTGTCCTTCATCCTCTGCGATCAAGCGAAGACGCTGCACCGTCAGGGCCGCTTCGAGGAGGCGCAGAACAAGATCAAGAGCGCGCGGCTCTCGCTCTGGATCGGCGCGGTGGTCGCGGCGCTGCTCGCCGCGGCTTACGTGGTGTTCGTGATCGCGATCATCGCCACGGCGGCGACGCGCGGCCACCGCTGAGGCCGGCCGCCATCAGGCGACGCCGACGCTCGAGGGCGCGGAGTCGACGTCCGCCGACGCCTCCGCCTCGGCGAGGCGCAAGATGAACTCCGCGCCCTTCGCGCCGCGCGGCGCGAGCTCCACGTCGCCGCCGTAGGTCCGCGCGATGCCGCGCGCGATCGCGAGCCCGAGGCCCGCGCCCGGCTCGCCGGACGCCGCGGACTGCGCGCCTCGGAAGAACGGCGAGAACACGCGCGCGCGATCCTCGTCGGAGATCCCGGGCCCCTCGTCGGCGACCGAGATCACGATCGCGCCGTCTCGCCGGTCGGCCACGATCGTCACCTTGCCGTCGCGGGGGCTGTGCGTGATGGCGTTGTCGACCAGGTTGCGGAGCGCACGAGAGACGTCGCGGGCGCCGCGCACGAGGCCGCCGCCGGTCTCGTCGCGCGTCGCGATCGTCACGTCCTGATCCATCGCGCGACCGCGGGCCATCTTCGACGCCTCCTCGAGCACCTCGGCGACCGGCGTCGCCGCGTGCCCGGGCACCTTGCCCTGCACGCGCGCGAGCGTGAGGAGGTCCTCGGAGAGGCGCACGAGATCTTCGACGTCGCTGAGCGCCTCGGTGAGCGTCTCCTGGTACTCGTCGACCGAGCGCGGCCGGCGGAGCGCGAGCTGCAGCTCACCGCGCAGCGCCGCGAGGGGGGAGCGGAGCTCGTGCGCCGCGTGCGACACGAACGTGCGCTGCGCGACGACGAGGGCGCCGAGGCGCTCGATCATCAGATCGAGATCCGCCGCCAGCGATCGGAGCTCCGCGCTCTGTCGCGGCTT
Source organism: uncultured Polyangiaceae bacterium (assembly GCA_964467935.1). GTDB lineage: Bacteria > Myxococcota_A > Polyangia > Polyangiales > Polyangiaceae > CAYYKK01. The sequence continues at coordinate 26,797 of CAYYKK010000035.1, read as the reverse complement.
CGCCCCCGCGCGCGCGTCGAGCTGTCCGTCCGAGACCGCGCGCGCGACGGCGGCGAGGCCTTGCACGTCGCGCGAGAGCCGCGCCCCGAGCACCTGCGCCGCGAGGGCGGTGGCGCTGACCGCGAGCGCGAACATCACCGAGAGCAGCTCGGCGAGGAACCGCTCGTCCGCGTCGACCGCGCGTCGGGAAGCGGCGTAGAGCAGCGTCCGTCCACGATCGAGCTTGAGCATGAGGCCGCGGAGCCGCTCGCCCTCCACCTCGAGCTCGAGCGGCGATCCGTCGCGATGACCGAGCTGCCGGAGCTCCGAGAGCGGGGGCACCTGTCGGTGGAAGTTGTCGGACGCCCCGAGCATCTTCTCGTCGGCGTCGTACATGGCGACGTACCGGGGCAGCGGATCGAGCTCCTCGGGGACGCGCACGAGCCCGTCGAGATCGTCGGGCCCTCGCGCCGAGACGATCTGCGCCGACGCCCGCGCTTGCACGACGAGCGCGTGATCGAGATCGCCCAGCTCGTCGCGACGGACGAGCAGGAACACGCCCACGAAGCTGACCGCCAAGATCGACGCGGTGACGGAAGTGAAGGCGATCGCCAGCCGTCGACCGAGCCGCATCGTTCAAGCGCTCGCGACGGCGAGGCGATAGCCGACGCCGCGCACGGTCTCGATCATGGTCGAGTGCGTGCCGAGCTTCTCGCGGACGTTGCGGATGTGCACCTCGACCACGTTCGAGCCCGGGTCGAAGCTCGTCTCCCACACCTTCGCGAGCAGCGCGGTGCGTGGCACGACGCGCCCGGCTTCGCGACCGAGGTGCGCGAGGAGCGCGAACTCGCGCGGCGTGAGATCGACGCGCTTGCCGTCGAGCATCGCGCGACGCTCCGCGAGGTCGAGCGTGAGCGGCCCGACGCGGATGACCATGTCGCCGCCGATCGAGCGTCGTCCCAGCGCGCGCACGCGAGCCAAGAACTCGCCGAGATCGAACGGCTTGGGTAGGTAGTCGTCCGCGCCGGCGTCGAGGCCGGCGATGCGCTCGGAGACCTCGGCGCGCGCCGTCAGCATGAGGATGGGGACGTGCGAGCCCGCCTGCCTCAACTGGCGGCAGACGCTGAGCCCGTCGAGCTCGGGGAGCATCCAGTCGAGGACGACCACGTCGTAGTCGAGCGTCTGGATCTGCTTCACGGCCGTTCCGCCATCGCCTACGTGGTCGACGACGTAACCCTCTTCCACGAGCGCGCGAACGAGGAAACGCGCGAGCTTCTTGTTGTCGTCGACGACCAGGATTTTCACGGGGTGCACACCCTAGAGGATTGCTCAAAATCCGGGAGAATCATCGCCCAACGAATAGGATGAGGGAAGCTTCATCGTCGATTCAGGCCAACCTTGATGCAACCGATTAGACGTCATCCTGTGCCCTCCTCCCCCCGCCGGCCCACGTTCCTCGTAGGGGCGTCTCCCGCGGCCGCGCCCTACCCAGCCGCGCGCGCCGCCGAGCGATCCGTGGCCCTGCGATCCGTGGCCCTGCGATCCTCGACCCTGCGATCCTCGACCCTGCGATCCGCGACCCTGCGATCCTCGACCCTGCGATCCGCGACCCTGCGATCCGGGATCCTGCGGGGCCTCCAGGGGATGGGGCTCCTCGGCCTGCTGCTCGCCCCGCGCGTCGCGCACGCGGACGACGCGGCCGCGGCGCCGGTCGCGCCCTCGTCGAGCGCCCCCGCCGGCGCGCGCCAGCCGGCGTTCCACCCCGGCCCCGACCTCGACCTGCCGAAGCTCGAGGATCTCGTTCGGCGCCGATCGGCGGACGTCGAGGCGGCGAACCTCGAGGTCGACCTCGCCCAGGCGAACCGAAGGCAGGCGGGCCTCCCCGGCAACCCCACCTTCGATTTCACGTGGGGCACGATCCCCATCGGGCCGAGCAACCCGGCGAACCTGCCGAACCCCATCGCGCACATCCCGAACTACAACTTCGGCCTGAGCTACACGATCCCGCTCGGTAAGATCTCGCCCCGCGTCGACATGGCCGACGCGACCGTGCGCGGCGCCGAGGCCGACCGCGACGCCACGGCCCGCGCCGACGCGCTGCAGCTCGCCCAGCTCCTCGGCATGCTCGCGACGAGCCAGCTCCGCAGCGAGAGCCTCCACGAGCTGCTCTCCGACGCGAAACGCGAGGTGCAGGTCGCCGAGAACAAGCTGTCCTCCGGCTTCGGAATACCGCTCGACGTGGACCGGTTGCGGGTCGAGCTGAGCCGGGCGGAGCAACAGATGTTGAGCGCAGACAGCGACAGGGACGAGGCGCTCGCCTCGTGCGCGGCGCTGGTGGGCGCGCAGTGCGAGCCCTTCGCCAACGCCGACGAGGCGCGCGCGTTCCTCGAGCGATGGATCGATCGCGTCCCGCAAGGCGCGATCCGCTACGAGGATCGCGCCGATCTCCGCGCGCTCTCGGCCTACCAAGAGGCGGCGAGCCACGAGGGGACCCTCGCGCGCAACCAAGCCATCCCCGATCCGACGGTGCGCCTCGGCTACACGCACGACACGTTCCTCGTTTCGGGCAACCAAGCCGACTCGCTCAGCCTCTCGGTGATCGTGCCGCTCAACTTCGTCGACCACGGCCAAGCCGCGGCGCAGGCGGCCGACGCGAAGCGCGTGCGTTACTCGAGCCAGCGCGCGCGCTTGCTGATGGCGACCGAGGCGCGGGTGCCGGCGCTGCTCGATCGGCTCGAGGCGCAGCGCCGCAGGCAGGACAAGCTCACGACCGACGCGCTCCCGCACGCGCTCTCGGTCCTCAAGGACGTGCAGCGCACCGAGACGGCGCAGCTCGTGCCCATCACCGAGCTCATCCAAGCTCGACGCGCCGTCAGCGAGCTCGTCCTCGAGCAGGCCGACAGCTACGCGGATGCTTTCTCGGCGGCCCTCGAGCTGGCCTCGGTGCTCCCGCCCTCTGCTCCGCTCGTGGTCGCGCCACGCGCGGAACCCCCGCCCGTGCCCAAGGACCCGACCCCCCCAGGGGGCGCACAAGACACGCCGGTGCAGGGTGCGCCGGTCGCGCCTCCACCGAAAACCGCTCCCCCCGCGTCGCCGACGCACTAGCGACACGCAGGAGACTCCATGATTCGCTTCTCGATGTTCACTCGATCGGCTTCGTTCGCGCTCTTCCTCGGCTCGGTCTCGCTCGGCACGGGCTGCCACAAGGGCGAGAAGGCCGCGGCGGAGGCCACCTTCTCGGTCGACAAGGACACGGTGAAGATCGGCGAGGGCACGCCGCGCCCGGTCGGCTTCGCCACCGAGGAGGCCAAGCTCGAGGCGCCGCTCCCGCCGCCGCCGATCACCGGCCGCGTCACGACCGTCGAGACGCTCACCGCGCCGAGCTTCGCGCCGCTCTCCGGCCGCGTCGCCGAGGTCAAGGTGCGCCTCGGCGATCACGTCAAGGAGGGCGACAAGCTCGTCTCGGTGAAGGCCGCCGATCTGTCGACGCTCCAACACGACCTCGCCGCGGCCGATCTCGCGATCAAGACCAAGCAGGCGATCGTGGACCGCACGAAGCAGCTCGTCGACGCGCGCGCCGCGTCTCAGAACGATCTCATGGTCGCGCAGAGCGAGCTCGCCGAGGCGAAGCTCGCCTCGCAGAACGCCGCCGCGAAGATCCAATCGCTCAGCGTGAAGGAGCAGAGCGACACCATCTACTGGATGGTCGCGCCCCGCGCCGGCACCGTCGTGCAGCTCGAGGCCGTGCCCGGCCAAGAGGTCGGGCCCGACAAGGAGCGTCCGGTCGTCACCGTGGCGGATCTCGACAGCGTCCTCGTCGTGGGCGATCTGCGCCAGCGCGAAGCGGCGGGCGTCGCCCCCGGCCTCGAGGCGATGGTCACGTCGCCCGGCACGACGAAGGGCGGCCTCAAGGGCACCGTCGAGACGGTCTCCGAGGTCGTCGATCCGGATCGCCAGACGATCCCCGTGCGCATCCGCCTCACGAACGAGGGCCACGCCTTCCGGCCGAACGCGTACGTCAACGTCTCCTTCTCGACGACGCAGTCGGGCGAGCAGGTCGTCGTCGTCCCCTCCGCCGCGATCGTCAGCGACGGCGCGGAGTCCGTCGTCTTCGTCGAAGGTCCGCCCGGCACCTTCAAGCGCCGCGCCGTGCAGCTCGGCCGCCAGACGAAGGACAAGTCCGAGATCGTGAACGGGCTCAAGCCCGGCGAGCGCGTGGTGACGCAAGGCGCGCTCCTCTTGCTCAACTCGCTCGACGTCGAGGGCTGAGCCCCTCGGACGGCGCCGCGCTCGCGTCGCCGCTGTCGACCTCCGGATCCTGCTGAAGATCTCTTGAGACGCGCAGCCAGAAGGCCGCGCGGACGCACCGTCACGCCATCACTGTTACATTAATAACTCATCATCTGTAGTACATCATACGCGACAATCGTCGCGCGAAGGGTGGATAGCGACGTGTTCGACACCATCGTCGCCGCAGCGCTGCGGAACCGGTTCGCCATCTTGGTGATGACCGCGATCGTCGCCATTTGGGGCGCCTACTCGTTCGAGGGCCTGACGATCGAGGCCTTCCCCGATCCGACCGACACGCAGGTCAACATCATCACCCTCGCGCAAGGCCAGCCCGCCGAGGCGATGGAGCGACAGGTGTCGATCCCCATCGAGCGCGCCGTGAACGGCATGCCGGGGCTCACCAACACGCGCTCGATCAACATCTTCGGGCTCTCCTTCATCACGCTGACCTTCCGCGACGGGACCGACCCGATCTTCGCGAGGCAGCAGGCGACCGAGCGCCTCGGCAACGCCGATCTCCCCGACGGCGTGAAGCCCGAGCTCGGCTCGTTCTCGACGCCGATCGGCGAGATCTACCGCTACACCCTCACGGCCGACGATCACGACGCGCTCCGCCTGAGGACGCTCAACGACTGGACCGTGGTGCCGCGCCTCCTGAAGGTCGAGGGCGTCGCCGACGTCGTCTCGTACGGCGGCCTCGTGCGCGAGATCCAGATCCACCCCGACCCGGTGGCGATGGCGGCGAAGAACATCACGATGAGCGACCTGCAGAAGTCGCTCTCGGCGGCGAGCGCGAACGCGTCCGGCGGCATCGTCGAGCGCGGTCCCGAGCAGCTCGTCATCCGCAGCGAGGGCCTCTTCAAGAACCTCGACGACATCCGCGGCGTCGCCGTCGCGACGCACGAGGGCACGCCGATCTTCGTCCGCGACATCGCGAGCGTGCAGGAAGGCTGGACCCCGCGGCAGGGCATCGTGAGCCGCGGTCACGACTACGACGCCGTCGAGGGCATCGTCCTCATGCGGCGCGGCGAGAACCCGAGCGCCGTCCTAGCGCGCCTCCGCGAGAAGATCGCCGACCTGAACGCGCGCGTCTTGCCGAAGGGGACGAAGATCGATCCGTTCTACGACCGCACGGAGCTCGTCAACAAGACGCTCGAGACCGTCGGACACAACCTGCTCGAGGGCGCCCTCCTCGTCACGTTCGTCCTCTTCATCTTCCTCCTCGACCTGCGCGCTGCCCTCATCGTGGGCTGCGTCATCCCGCTCGCGCTCCTCGTCGCCTTCGTCTACCTCGGCACGCGCGGCATGGCGGCGAACCTCATCTCGATGGGGTCGATCGACTTCGGCGTCATCGTCGACGGCGCGGTCGTCATCGTCGAGGTCATCGCCCACAAGATGAGCCACCCACAGCCCGCGGACGAGGCCCCGCTCACCGTCTCGGAGCGCATCGAGCGCGCGGTCAAGCTCGTCGTCCGCCCGACGGTGTTCTCGCTCTTCATCATCATCGCGGCGTACCTCCCGATCTTCCTGCTCCAGCGCGTCGAGGGGCGCATCTTCGGGCCGATGGCGCACACCGTCGTCGCCGCGCTCATCGGGAGCCTCCTCTTCTCGATCACGCTCGTGCCGGTGCTCGCGACGTTCGCCTACCGCAAGCAGCGCAAGATCCGCGAGTCGCCGCTCGTGACGATCGCGACGCGCCTCTACGCCCCTTCGCTGCGCATGGCGCTGAAGCGCCCCCTCGTCGTCTGGCTCACCGCGCTCGTCGCGCTCGTCGGCGGCGTCCAGGTCCTCCGCACGCGAGGCAGCGAGTTTCTCCCCGAGCTCAACGAAGGCGCGATCTACTTGCACTTCACTCTCGGTTACAACACGTCGCTCTCCGACGGCCGGAAGATGGTGCCGGTCATCACCGAGGTCCTCGACAAGTTCCCCGAGGTCGAGGCGGAGATGAGCCAGCTCGGCCGCCCCGAGGACGGCACCGACACCGGCATGCCGAACAACCTCGAGTTCTTCGTGAAGCTCAAGCCCGAGCCCGAGTGGCCGAAGGGATCGCCGCCGCTCGCGGAGCTGATCGAGCAGATGAACAAGGAGTTCGAGGTCATCCCGGGCCTCGAGGTGAACTTCTCGCAGCCCATCCGCGACAACGTGAACCAGAACATCTCGGGTCAGTTCGGGCAGATCGCGCTCAAGATCTACTCCGACGATCTGAACTACCTGCAGGACACGGCCGAGGCGACGAAGCGCGCCATCGAGAACGTGCAGGGCGTCGCCGATCTCGGCATCGTGAAGGCCGGCGAGGTCCCGCAGATCCAGATCAAGCCGAAGCGCGACATGCTCGGTCGCTTCGGCCTCGGCATGGACGACGTGCAGGGCTTCGTCTCCACCGCGCTCGGCGGCAACGCGGTCGGCCAGTTCTGGGACGGCGAGAAGAGCTTCAACGTCGTGCTCCGCTTCCCCGAGTCGGCGCGGAACACCGTCGAGCAGATCGCCGCGCTGCGCGTACCCACGCAGTCCGGCGTGCTCGTTCCGCTCGACACGCTCGCCGACGTGAAGGTCGACTACGGGCGCTCGTGCATCAACCGCGAGAACGGGCAGCGCTACATCGGCATCCGCATGAACGTGCGCGGCCGCGACCTCGGCACCTTCGTCGACGCCGCGAAGAAGGCCGTCGACGAGAAGGTGAAGCTCAAGCCCGGCGCGACGATGGAGTGGGGCGGCGAGTTCGAGTCGAAGGAGCGCGCGATGAAGCGCCTCGGCATCGTCGTGCCCGTCGCGCTGGTCATCACGCTGGCGCTGCTCTTCAACGCGTTCCGTTCGATGCAGCTCGCGATCCTCGTGCTCATGAACGTGCCGTTCGCGCTGGTCGGCGGCGCGATGGGGCTCTGGGTCTCGGGGCTCAACCTCTCGATCGCCGCGGCTGTCGGCTTCATCACGCTCGTGGGCCAAGCGTCGCTCAACGGGGTGCTCATGCTCTCGGCCATCGAGGCGAGACGAAACGAGCGCATGCAGCTCGACGACGCGATCGTGAAAGGCGCGCTCGATCGGCTCCGGGCCGAGCTCATGACGGCGACGCTCGCCGCGCTCGGCCTCCTGCCCGCGGCGCTCTCGACCGCGATGGGCTCCGAGACACAGCGCCCGCTCGCCGTGGTCATCGTCGGCGGCACGATGAGCGCGGCGACGCTGACCCTCGTCGTGCTGCCGGTCATGTACCGCGCGCTCGTCCGCACCACCGAGTGGTGGGCGAGCCGTCGTGGTGGCGACTCGATGCCGCCGCCGGAGCCGCCCGCCGCGGGTTGAACTCGAGGTGAAGTTCACTTCATGATGAGGCCGATTTCATCGAAAAAAGCGCGCTGAAATTCAAGTGAAGCTTCCATCAACCGGGCAGCGGTTCCATACCTCCGGGTGACGTCGGGCGACGTGTGTCGTCCGCCGTCCCCACCCGAGAGGAGTTGGTTCCGTGTTCGACAAGATCGTCGCCGCCGCGCTCAGGAATCGCTTCGCCGTCCTCGTCGTGACGGTGATCGTGGCGATCTGGGGCGTGTACTCCTTCAGCGGTCTCACGATCGAGGCGTTCCCGGATCCGACCGACACGCAGGTCGTCATCATCACGCTCGCGCCCGGGCAGCCGGCCGAGGAGATGGAGCGGCAGGTGTCGATCAAGATCGAGCGCGCCGTCAACGGCATGCCCGGTCTGTCGAACGTGCGCGACGTCAACATCTTCGGCCTCTCGTACATGACGCTCACGTTCCGCGACGGGGTCGATCCGATCTTCGCGCGGCAGCAGACGACCGAGCGGCTCGGCAACGCCGACCTCCCGGACGGCGTGAAGCCCGAGCTCGGCAGCTTCTCCACGCCCATCGGAGAGATCTATCGATACACGCTGAAGAGCGACGATCACGATCCGCTCCGCCTGCGCACGCTCAACGACTGGACGGTGATCCCGCGCCTCCTGAAGGTCGAGGGCGTCGCGGACGTCGTCTCGTACGGCGGCCTCGTGCGCGAGATCGAGATTCGCCCCGACCCCGTCGTCATGGCCGCGAAGAACCTCACGATGGGCGACCTGTCGCAGGCCCTCTCGAGCGCCAGCGTCAACGCGTCGGGCGGCATCGTCGAGCGCGGCACCGAGCAGCTCGTCATCCGCAGCGAGGGCCTCTTCAAGAACCTCGACGACATCCGCTCGATCGCGGTCGCGACCCGCGGCGGCACGCCGATCTTCCTCAACGACATCGCCTCCGTCCAAGAGGGCTGGACCCCGCGCCAGGGCGTCGTCAGCCGCGGCAAGGACACCGACGCGGTCGAGGGGATCATCCTCATGCGCCGCGGCGAGAACCCGAGCGCCGTGCTCGGACGCGTTCGCGAGAAGATCGACGACCTCAACAAACACGTGCTGCCCAAGGGCACGAGCATCGACGCGTTCTACGACCGCACGCAGCTCGTCAACACGACGCTCGAGAGCGTGGGGCACAACCTGCTCGAGGGCGCGGTCCTCGTCACGCTCGTGCTCTTCGTCTTCTTGCTCGATCTGCGCGCCGCGCTCATCGTCGGCGCGCTCATCCCGATAAGCCTCCTCTCCGCGTTCATCTACCTCGGCAGCCGGGGCATGGCCGCGAACCTCATCTCGATGGGCTCGGTCGACTTCGGCATCATCGTCGACGGCGCCGTGGTCATCATCGAGGCCATCGTCCACCGCATGGCGCACGACGCCCACGACGACCCGCCCCTCACGGTCTCGGAGAAGATCGAGCGCGCGGTCCGAGACGTCGCCACGCCGACGGTGTTCTCGCTCCTCATCATCATCGCGGCGTACCTGCCGATCTTCCTCCTCCAGCGCGTCGAGGGGCGCATCTTCGGGCCGATGGCGCACACCGTCGTCGCGGCGCTGATGGGCAGCCTCCTCTTCTCGATCACGCTCGTGCCGGTGCTCGCGACCTTCGCGTACCGGAAGAAGCGCCAGCACCGCGAGTCGCCGGTCCTCAAGCTCGCGACGAAGATCTACGCCCCCACGCTCCGCTCGGCGCTCAAGCACCCGCTCGTCGTCATGCTGATCGCCACCGTGTCGCTCGGCATCGGCGGGCAGGTCCTGCGCACGCGCGGCAGCGAGTTCCTGCCCGAGCTCAACGAAGGCGCCATCTACTTGCACTTCACACTCGGTTACAACACGTCGTTGACCGACGGGCGCAAGATGGTGCCGATCATCACGAACATCATCGACCAGTACCCCGAGGTCGAGGCGCAGATGAGCCAGCTCGGGCGCCCCGAGGACGGCACCGACACCGGCATGCCGAACAACCTCGAGTACTTCGTCAAGCTGAAGCCGATGGACACCTGGCCGAAGGACGTGCCCGATCTCGGCACGCTCGTCGACAAGATGAACGCGTCGCTCGCCGTGATCCCCGGCCTCGAGGTGAACTTCTCGCAGCCCATCCGCGACAACGTGAACCAGAACATCTCGGGTCAGTTCGGGCAGATCGCGCTCAAGATCTACTCCGACGATCTGAACTACCTGCAGACCTCGGCCGAGGCGATGAAGGACGCGATCTCGACGGTGCAGGGCGTGGCCGACCTCGGCATCGTGAAGGCCGGCGAGGTGCCGCAGGTGCAGATCAAGCCGAAGCGCGACATGCTCGGGCGGTTCGGTCTCGGGATGGACGACCTCCAGAGCTTCGTCTCGACCGCCCTCGGTGGGCGCGCGGTCGGGCAGCTGTGGGACGGCGACAAGAACTTCGACGTGGTGCTGCGCTTCCCGCAGGCGTCACGCGACACCGTCGAGCAGATCTCGGCGCTGCGTGTCCCGACCCCGTCGGGCGCGCTCGTCCCGCTCGACACCCTCGCGGAGGTGAAGGTCGACTACGGCCGGGCGTGCATCAACCGCGAGAACGGCCAGCGCTACATCGGCGTGCGCATGAACGTGCGCGGGCGCGATCTCGGCTCGTTCGTGGACGCGGCCAAGAAGGCCGTCGCCGAGAAGGTGCAGCTGCGCCCCGGTACGAGCGTCGAGTGGGGCGGCGAGTTCGAGTCGAAGGAGCGCGCGATGAAGCGGCTCGTGCTCGTCGTGCCCGTCGCGCTCGTCATCACGCTCGTCCTCCTGTTCAACGCGTTCCGCTCCATGCAGCTCGCCATCCTCGTGCTCTTGAACGTGCCGTTCGCCCTCATCGGCGGCGCGATCGGGCTCTGGGCGTTCGACCTCAACGTGTCGATCGCGGCGGCCGTCGGCTTCATCGCGCTCGTCGGTCAGGCGTCGCTGAACGGCGTGCTCGTGCTCTCCGCGATCGAAGAGCGGAGGAAGCTGCGCGTCCCACTCGACGACGCGATCGTGCAGGGCGCGCTCGACCGCCTGCGCGCCGTCTTGATGACGGCGTCGCTCGCCGCGCTCGGCCTCATCCCGGCGGCGTTCTCGAAGGCGATGGGCGCCGAGACGCAGCGACCGATCGCGGTCGTCATCGTCGGCGGCACGATCAGCGCCGCGCTCCTCACGCTCATCGTGCTGCCGGTGATGTACCAGATGCTCATCCGCGTGACGGAGCGCTTCTCTCGGAGCAAGCCGGGGAACGAAGCCCCGCCGCTGAGCCTCGGCTGACGACCGGCCCGCGCTCCGGCGCGGACGCCCACGACGGCGCCCATGAGCGGGCCGACGCCCATGAGCGCTCGAGCGGGCCGACGCCCATGAGCGCTCGAGCGGGCCGACGCCCATGAGCGGACGATGAGGGGCTCTTCACGCGGACTTTTCTTCGCTGAGAGGAATCGCCGTCGATGGAGTGTCCCTTCATCTGATTTTCATAGCCAGGCCGGGAGGCCCTTCGGCAATATGGGAGGCTCGTTTCGGCGGGCTCAGACCCCCCAGGAGGATTCATGAAGGCGAACTTGGTGCTTGGGTGCGGCGCTGTGCTGGTGGCCGCGGTGTTGGGATGCGGCAGCAGCAGCGGCTCGGGCGGCGCGGGCGGAACGGGCTCGACGACGGCGAGCACGACGGCGGCGACGACGTCGTCGACCAAGGCCGCGACCAGCGCCACCTCGGGAACGAGCACGGGAACCGGCGCGGGCGGCTCCACGCCGTTCTTCGTCCCGCAGTGCACGGGCATCCCGGCGTCACCTCCGTCGAACGGATCGTGCATCACGGTCCCCGGCACCACGAGCGCGAGCACCGGCACCGGCGCGGGCGGCGCGGCGCCGACGATCCCGTGCAACCCCGTGAAGGACGCCGAGTGCAACATCGCCGGCGGTGAGGCGTGCGACGCGTCGAACGCGTCCCCGAACGGCTTCGAGTGCTTCCCGCCCCCGAACCCCACCGCGGTCTGCGGCGACTGCACCAACGACTACTGCGCCGACGGCGCGACGTGCGTCGTGGCCGACGGCGCGGCGAGCATCGGCAAGTGCGCCAAGTTCTGCTGCACCGACGCGGACTGCGGCGGCGCAGCGGGCTCGTGCGAGAAGACGTTCCTCGGCGACCCCAACGTCGGTCTCTGCGGCACCGTCTCTCAGTGAGCGACTCACCGTGAGGTGAGCTCAGCCAGGCCCCTCGGGCCCCGCGAGTCGAATGGCGAGGTGAGAGCCTCGCCATTCGCTTTTGGGAGGGCACGACAAACGTGGCCACGTGCGCCGTCGACGCGCGACTCATCCCGAGCCATGAGCTCGGAGCCCGCCCGCCACGATGAGCCGCCGCTGAGTGATCTCGCCGACGAGCTCGCCGGCACGCCGTACGTCCCGAAGCGCTACCTCGCGCGCGGCGGGATGGGGAGCCTCGTCGAGGTCGAGCACGCGGGGCTCCGACGGCCGCTCGTGATGAAGCTCCTGCGCGAGCGCGGGCGGCCCGACCTCGACGATCGCCTGCGGGTCGAGGCGCACGCGCTCGCGAAGCTCTCGCACCCGAACGTGCTCGGCATCATCGACTTTCGCAAGACGACGAAGGGTCGCCCCTACCTCGTCGCCGAGCTGCTCCGCGGCAGCACGCTGCGCGAGCACCTCGATCGGCAGGGCGCGCTCCCGGCCCACGAGGCCGCGTCGCTCGCGATCCAGGCGCTCCGCGGGCTCGGCGCCGCGCACGCGCTCGGGATCGTCCACCGCGACGTGAAGCTCGAGAACCTCTTCGTCTGCGAGACGCAGGCAGGACCGCTGCTCAAAGTCCTCGACTTCGGCATCGCGAAGATCGTCGAGACGGAGCCGGGCCGAGGTCTCGCGATCGCGCCGCCGCTCGTGCCGACCGAGGAGGGCTCGCTGATGGGCACGCCGAGCTTCATGTCGCCCGAGCAGATCACCTCGAGCCGCGTCGATCACCGCGCCGATCTTTACGGGATGGGCGTCGTCCTCTATCGCCTCCTCACGGGGCGACACCCGTTCCCGAGCGCGACCGCGCTCGACTACGCCCGCGCCCACGCGACGGAGGCGCCGCCGCCGTTGTCGCGGTGGGTGACGCTGCCCGCAGGCCTCGAGGCCGTGGTGCTCCGCGCGCTCGAGAAGCGTCCCGCCGATCGCTTCGCGAACGCAGACGAGATGATCCGCGCGCTCGAGCCGTTCGCGTCGGCGCCCTCGGCCGCACACACGGCGACGCCTTCGATCGACGTCGACGCGCTCCCCACGAACCCGATTCGACGACGCGAGGCGCCGCTCCCCATCGAGGACGCCCCGGCGTTCGCGCCCGTCGCGCCGCCCGCCCGCGCGCCCGAGCCCGAGCGCGCCGCCGACCCGGAGCGCGCCGCCGACCCCGCGCCGAGACGAACGGCGAACGGGACCCTCATCACCTCCGAGCCGCTCGCGTCGATCGAGCGCGACGACACGGCGACGCGCTTCGCTCCCTCGCTCTTGCCGACGCCGCCCGCGGCGAAGCGACGCAGCAGGCGGCCGCCGCGTGGCCTCGAGGTGGGCAAGCTCCGACCCGCCGAGAGCCGCGACGGGCCCACGCTGCGCGGCCGTCGGCGACGCGGGGGCGCCGATCGAGGCCTCGTCGCGGCGACGCTCCTGCTCGTCGCGATCGTGGTCGGCGCCGGGATCTACGTCGCGCTCCTCGTCGCGCGGGCGCTGTGACGCGCGCCCCGAGTCGCCTAGACAACGGACGTTTCTCCACTATAGTGGCCGCATCGCGATCACGGAGATCGAAGGAGAAACGACGATGACGCTGCGACTCGGCGATGTGGTTCCGGATTTCACGGCGGAGAGCACCCAAGGCACGATCCAGTTGCATGCGTATCTCGGATCCAGCTGGGGCGTCCTCTTCTCGCACCCGAAGGACTTCACCCCGGTGTGCACGACCGAGCTCGGCGAGGTCGCGAAGCTGAAGCCCGAGTTCGACAGGCGCGGCGTGAAGGTGCTCGGCCTGAGCGTCGACCCGGTCGCCGACCACGTGCGTTGGGCGGGCGACATCGAGGAGACGCAAGGCACGGCGCTGAACTTCCCGCTCCTCGCCGACCCGGATCGCAAGGTGAGCGCGCTCTACGACATGATCCACCCGAACGCCGACTCGACGCTGACCGTGCGGAGCGTGTTCGTCATCGGGCCGGACAAGAAGCTCAAGCTCTCGATCACCTACCCGGCGAGCACGGGCCGCAACTTCAGCGAGATCCTGCGCGTCATCGACTCGCTCCAGCTGACGGCGAACCACTCGGTCGCGACGCCCGTGAACTGGAAGGACGGCGAGGACGTCATCGTGGTGCCGAGCCTCTCCGACGAGGAGGCGAAGCAGCGCTTCCCCAAAGGCTTCAAGATCATCAAGCCGTACCTGCGCGTGACGCCTCAACCGAACAAGTGATCCACGCGCGCGGTCGGCGAGGCGCTCGCCGACGCGCGGCTCGTCGCCGGCGCGGCTCGTCTCCGGCGCGGCTCGTCGCCGGCGCGGCTTGTCGCAGGCGAGGAGGGCGCGCACACTTGCCGGGTGCTGACGCGCCTCCTCTCTCACTCGGCCGCCTCCTTCGACGCCATCGTGGGCCGCGCGTTCACCGGGCGCAGCGCGAGCGCCCGCAAGAAGAGCCGCGCGGAGTCGCTCGGCCCCAGCGAACGACTCGACGCGCTCGGCGCGATCGAGGCCCTCTACGCGCCCGCCTTGAAGGGTGAGACCGACGCGTTCTTCGGCGCGCCGAGGGCCTTCTCGATCGAAGGCGTTCGTCAGGGCACGAGATCGACGAAGCGGGGCGTGGTCGACGTGGTCGACGTCCGCTGGCCGTCGCGCGTCGCGCCCTTCGTCGGCGACGTCGCGCCGTCGTTCGGCGCCGTGCGAGAGAACCACGACGCCGCCGCGCGCCTCTTCGTCGGGCGCGGCGGCAGGCGACCGGCGGCGATCCTCGTCCACGGCTACCGCGGCGGCCACTACCCGTTCGGCGAGCGCGTGTGGCCTGTGTCGTGGCTGCTCGATCACGGCATGGATGTGGCGCTCTTCGTGCTCCCGTTCCACGCGATCCGCGCGACGCCGGGGAGCGGGCCGCGCTTTCCCGCGAGCGATCCGCGCTTCACGAACGAGGGATTTCGCCAGGCGATCGGCGATCTGCGCGACCTCGTCGCGACCCTGCGCGACCGTGGCGCGGACGACGTGGCCGTCATGGGCATGAGCCTCGGCGGGTACACGTCGGCGCTGCTCGCCACGGTGGAGAAGGTCTCGTTCGTCGCGCCGATCATCCCGCTCGCGTCGCTCGCCGACTTCGCGATGGAGGCAGGGCGGCTCGTCGGCACCCCCGAGGAGCAACGCGCGCAGCACGGCGCGCTCGAGGGCGCGCACGAGGTGGTGAGCCCGTTCGCGCGACCGCCGCTCGTGCCGCGCGGCCGGGCGATCGTCGTGGGCGGCGAGGGCGACCGCATCACGCCGCTCTCGCACGCGAGGAAGCTCACGGCGCACCTCGGCGCGGAGCTCGTCACGTTCCCCGGGGGACACATCCTGCAGTTCGGACGGCGCGCGGGGTTTCGCGCGATCGGCGATCGGCTGAGGGCGCTCGGGATCTTCCGCGACTGAGCGCCGGGCTCGCTACCTCTTGCCGAGGCGCTTCTTCAGCGCGGCGAGCTCGTCGTCGACCTCCTGGGCCTCGCGCCGGAGCCGCGCCTCGCGCTCGCGGACGTGGCGTTCCCGCTCCTCGACGAGCTTCTGCGCGTCCTCTCTGCGGCGCCGCTCGCGGTCTTCGGCCTCGCGCGCCTCGCGCGCTTCGCGCTCGGCTTCTTCGCGATCGCGGAGGCGCCGCTGCTCGTCGCGGAGGGCCTCTCTCTTCGCGCGCTCCTCGTCGTCGCGCGCGTCGCGCCCGCCGTCGTCCTTGCCGAAGAGCTTCTCCTTGGCGTCGCGGACGACGCGCTGGGTGGCGGACTCGACGACGCGCTTCGTCGCCGCCTTCGTCACCTTGTCGACGCACTCGTCGAAGAGCTTCTTCACCCCCTCATCCTAGCGCTTCTTCCGCGGTCGGAAATGCGCCAGACTCGCGGCCATGGCGCGCATCGACTTCGTCGATCACAGGGCCGATCCGGAGGCTTGGGCGAGAGAGCTCGGCATCTCGCGTGAGGCGGTCGAGCTCTACCTCGCGAGCGAGGTCCTCGATCTGCACATCGACTCGTTCATCTGGACGCGCGTCTTCGGATACGACCTCACCGAGCGCCACGATCACGGGCTCTTCGGCGCGCGCTTCTACAGCCAGGTCGACTTCCCGCGCATCCTCGAGGCGCAGGTGAGCGGCGGCACGTGGATCATCACCACGAACCCGGTGCGCGCGTCGGCCGAGCGCGCCGTGACGTTCAGCGAGAACCTCCAGGCGCTGCTCGCGATCTTCGCGCGCGTCCCCGAGCAGTTTCGGGTGGTCAAGAGCGTCGCGGAGTACCGCGCGGCGCGCGCCGCCGGCCAGCACGGCGCGTTCATCGGCGTGCAAGGAGGCAACGCCCTCGATCACGGCGACGACGAGCTCGATCGCATCCAGGATGGGGTGATCCTCCGCGTGACCCTGGTGCACCTGTCGACGTCGTCGCTCGGGTCGACGAGCTCGCCGCTCCGGCCCGGCAAGGACGAGGGGCTGACGCGCAAGGGGCGCGACTACGTGCGACGGCTCAACGACAAGAAGATCTTCGTGGACCTCGCGCACGTGAGCAAGAAGGGCTTCTGGGACGCGGTCGAGGTGGCCGATCGATCGCAACCGCTCCTCGTCACGCACACGGGCGTCTCGGGCGTGTTCGAACACTGGCGGAACCTCGACGACGACCAGATCCGCGCGATCGCGAAGTCGGGCGGGACGATCGGCGTCATGTACCAGTCGAGCTTTCTCGGCGACGCGTACCTGGGCGGCAAGGCGGAGCGCATCGTCGATCACCTCGAGCACATCGTGAAGGTCGTCGGGGACGACTTCGCGTCGCTCGCGAGCGACTGGGACGGGGCCATCCTGCCTCCGCGCGACATGCCGACTTGTCTCGAGCTCCCGAAGCTCTGCGACATCATGCTGCGGCGCGGGATGCCGACGGAGACGATCCAGAAGATCCTCGGCAAGAACTTCCTCCGCGTCGTCGAGACGCTCCGCGGATGACGAAGCCGATCGACGCGCTCGTCTCGGCGTCGAGCGAGGCGCGACTGTCGCGCGCGGCGCGCTTCGTCGGCCGGTTCCCGCCCGCGACCGAGGTGATCGTGATCGGACCGTCGCGAGGCGCCGTCGACGATCTCGTCCGTCGCGTCGCGACCACGGGCGGAGCCTCTCGCGCGACGTTCGGGCTACATCGCAAGACGCTCGCGGGCCTCATGACGGAGCTCGCGGCGCCGCGCCTCGCGGATCGAGGTCGCTCGCCGGCGACGCGGCTCGCGCTCGCGGCGGTCGTCGCGTCGATCGCGGCCTCCGCCCTCGCGAGTCGATCGCTCGAACACTTCGGCCCGCGCCCCGGCCGACGCGGCGTCGCGGAGGCGCCGAGCTTCCCGCGGGCGCTCCACGAGACGCTCCTCGATCTTCGCCGCCATCGCGTCCAGCCGGGACGCCTCCGCGAGGGGACGGCCGCGGAGCGCGATCTCGCGACGCTCCTCGAGGCCTACGAGCGTGCCCTCGCGGAGCGCGGGCTCGCGGACGTCGGCGACATCGCCGTCGAGGCGCTCGTCGGCGCCGCGGACCACCCGCTGACGCGCAGCCCGTTCGCGCTCGTCGACGTGGCGCTCCGGACGGAGTCGGAGCGTGAGGTCGTGCGCACGCTGCTCGCGCAAGCCCCGGAGGCGTGCGTGGTGGTGCCGCGCGGAGACGACACGACGCTGCGAGCCCTCGGCGAGATCGGGCTCGAGCTCGAGACCGACGCCTCGCCGCCGCGGCTCCTGCTCGAGCGCGCGCAGCGATACCTCTTCTCGAGCGAGGCGGAGACCACCGCCACGTCGCAGAGCCCGAGCGCGGAGGACGCGCCGAGCTCGGACGAGTCCGTGCTCCTCGTGAGCGCGCCGAGCGAGGGGCACGAGATGGTCGAGATCGCGCGGCGCGTGGTCGCGCTCGCGGGGCGCGGCGTCCCGTTCGACGCGATCGCGATCGCCGTCCCCTCTCGCGCGACCTACGCGCAGCACCTCGAGACGGCCCTCGCGCGCGCCGACGTGCCAGCCTATTTCTCGTTCGGGACGAGGCGCCCGCTCGCGTCCGGTCGGGCGCTGTGCGCGCTCCTCGCGTGCAAGCTCGAGCGCTATTCGGCGCGGCGATTCGCGGAGTATCTGTCGCTCGGTCAGGTGCCGGACGAGCGGCGCGGCAGCCCCGAGGCAGCGCTGTTCCTCGCGCCGCACGACGAGGCGCTCGGACGCTTCGGTGAAGGCGCGACGCCCATCGACGACGACGACGACGATGACGACGATGACGCGACCCGCAGCACGGAGGGCGGCGCAGAGACGAAGCGCTGGGGGCGCGTGCGCGCGCCGCGGCGTTGGGAGCGGCTGCTCGGCGAGGCGTCGACGCTCGAGGTCGTGACGAACGAGAGCGGCCGGGCTTACTACGAGCGACGTCTCCGCGCGCTGCGCGCGACGCTCTCGCGCGAGCGCGACGCCGTCGCGCGCGACGATCCCTCCTCGGCTCGCCTCGGCTCGCTGGAGCGTGACTTGGCGGACGTCGACGAGCTCGGCGCGTTCGCGGGACCCATCCTGGAGGCCTGCGACAGGCTGCCCGAGCGCGCTCCGTGGGAAGCGTGGATCGACGCGTGTGGGGAGCTCGCGCGCCTCTCGCTCCGCAAGCCGGAGCCGATCCTCGCGGTGCTCACCGAGCTCTTGGCGCTGGGCGGTTCGCCTCCCGTCACGCTCTCCGAGGTCCTCGAGATCCTGGAGGCGCGCCTCGTCGAGCTCGATCGTCCGCCGCCGTCGAAGCGCTTCGGTCGCGTCTTCGTGACGACGCCGCGGGACATGCGCGGCCGGAGCTTCCGGGTGGTCTTCGTCCCGGGCCTCACCGAGCGCGTGTTCCCGGCGCGGCTCCGGGAGGATCCGCTCCTCGACGACCACGCGCGCCGCTCGCTCTCGCCTTGGCTCGCGCACAACGATCAGCGATCCGCGGACGAGCGCCTCGCGCTGCTCTCGTCGATCGGCGCCGCGACCGAGCTCGCGGTGCTCTCGTACCCGCGCGTCGAAGCGGAGCTCGGGAGACCGCGGGTGCCGTCCTTCTACGCGCTCGACGTCGCGCGGGCGATCGGCGGGCGCCTGCCGGACGTGGACGAGATGCAGCGCCGCGCCGCCGCCGCCGCCGACGCGCGCCTCGACTGGCCGGCGCCGCGGGCGCCCGAGGACGCGATCGACGAGCTGGAGCACGATCTCGCGGTCCTCCGCTCGCTCCTCGACGCTCCGGCCGAAGCGCGCCCCGAGGGCAGGGCGCGCTACGTGCTCGAGGAGAACGCGCACCTCGCGCGCGCTCTCCGAGCGCGGTTCAGCCGCTTCGATCGCAACGCGCTCGGCCCGAACGACGGCCTCGTCCGTCTCGGCGCGGCGAACCTCGCGGCGCTCGCCGTGGAGTCGCCGCGCGCGCGCGCGTACTCCGCGTCGGCGCTCCAGCTCTTCGCGGCGTGTCCATACCGGTTCTACTTGTCCGCGATCCTCCGCCTGGCGCCGCGCGAGGTCCCCGACCGCGTGGAGTCGCTCGACCCGGCGACGCGCGGCGATCTCTTCCACCGCGTGGCAGCGACGCTCACGCACGAGCTCGTCGAGGAGGGGGCGCTGCCGATCGACGAGGATCGATTGCCCGCCATCCGCGAGCGGCTGCGCGCGCTGTTCGACGCGGACAAACGCGCGCTCGCCGACGCCCTGCAGCCCGTCGTACCGCGCGTCTTCGAGGACGACTGCGCCGAGGTGCTCGCCGATCTCGAGGCGCTCGTCGCCTCGGATTGGAGCGACGCCTCCGCGTGGTCGCCGATCCGCGCCGACCTCGGGTTCGGGGTCCCGCGCGGCGAGCACGTCGACCGGACGGGCCCGAAGGATCCCGTGACGCTGCCCGGCGGCTACCTCCTCCGCGGCGCGATCGACGCCGTCGAGCGCCATCGCGCGAGCGGCAAGCTGCGCGTCACCGACTACAAGACGGGGGCGCTCCATCAACACGGCGCGCTGACGATCGGGCAAGGCGAGGTGCTCCAGCCGGTGCTCTACAGCCTCGCCGTGACGGCCATGCGAGGCGACGCGTTCCCGGCCGACGCCGAGGTCGTCGAGGCGCGCCTCGCCTACGCGACGAAGCGCGGCGGCTTCGAGGACCGCGTGGTGCGGATCGACGCCGACGCCATCTCGCGCGCGACGCGCGCGCTCGAGACGATCGACGAGGCGACGACACGCGGGTTTCTCGTCGCGAAGCCGCGACGGGATGCGTGCAAATCCTGCGACTATCGGCCCATCTGCGGGCGCCACGAGGAGGCGCGCACGGCGCGAAAGACGGCCGCATCACCGGAGGACAAACGGCACCTCGACGCGCTCGCGGACCTGAGGAGGCAGCCGTGAGCGACGCGCGCTCGGACCCGAAGCCCGCGAACGACGTGACGCCGGCGAGCGACACCGAAGCCCGCGCGCGCATCCGCGCCGAGCTCGATCGGAGCTTCGTGGTCGAGGCGTCGGCGGGAACGGGCAAGACGACCGAGCTCTGCCTGCGCATCGTCGCCGTCCTCGCCTCGGGCGTCGACGTCTCCGCGATCGCCGCCGTCACCTTCACCGACAAGGCGGCCGGCGAGCTCAAGCTGCGGCTCCGATCGCAGCTCGAGATCGAGCGGAGGAGCGCCGAGGGTGCGCGGCGCGCCGCCCTCGAGTCGGCGCTCGCGCGGCTCGAGGAGGCGCGCGTGTCGACCATCCACACGTTCGCCGCGGACCTGCTCCGCGAGCGACCGGTCGACGCGGGCATCGATCCGAGCTTCGTCTCGGAGAGCAAAGCGACGAGCGACGCGCTGCTCGAGGAGGCGTTCCGCGGATGGTTCGAGGCTGCGCTGGAGGCGCCCGGGCCCGGTCTTCGGCGCGCGCTCGCGCGACGCTCGGGCGAGTCGAAGGCCGACGCGCTCCTCGCGGCCGCGCGTCGCCTCTCGGAGCTCCGGCACCTCGACGCCGCGTGGAGCGCGCGCGCGTGGAGCCGCGACGACGAGCTCGGGCCGGTCGTCGCGGCGGTCGACGAGATCGCGCGGCTCACCGAGCTCTCGTCGGATCTGCGCCACCCGCTCTACCGCGTGCTGCGACCGTGGCGGGAGACCGCGGAGGGCATCGCGCGCGCGAACAACGACGACGAACGAGAGGCCCTGCTCGCCGCGCTCGCGCGCGAGCGGGACGCGCTCGCGCCGAAGACGAAGGGCTCCTCTCGGTTCGCGCCCACCGTGAGCCGTGACGCCCTCCTCGAGCGGCACGCGCGCGCCGTCGAGCGCCTCCGCGCGTTCGTCCGCTCGGCCGACGCCGACCTGGCCACCGCGCTGCACCTCGAGCTCGCCCCGGTCGAGGCGCGCTACCACGCCGCGAAGGAGCGGCACGGCGTGCTCGACTTCACCGATCTGCTCCTCGTCACGAGGAGCCTCCTGGTCGAGTCGAGGGACGCGCGCGCCGCCTTGCAGCGCCGCTTCTCGCACCTCTTCGTCGACGAGTTCCAGGACACCGATCCGGTGCAGGCCGCGATCCTCTTGCTCCTCGCCGGATCCGATCCGGACGACCCGAGGCCGTTCGAGGCGCCGCTCTCGCCGGGCAAGCTCTTCATCGTCGGGGATCCGAAGCAGTCGATCTACCGCTTCAGGAACGCGGATCTCGGCACCTACGAGCTCGTCAAGGATCGCGTCGTCGAGACGGGCGGCGACGTGCTCCACCTCTCGGACAGCTTCCGATCCCTGCCGGGCATCCAGCGCTTCGTCAACGCCGCGTTCGCCGATCGCATGACGGGCGAGCGGAGCGCCCTCGAGGCCCGCTACGCGCCGCTCGAACCGACGCGCCGCTCGCGATCCGAGAGCCCCTCGGTGATCGCCCTGCCCGTCCCGTCCCCCTACAGCCCGGCCGGCAACCTGACGCTCGGCGCGGTGGACGCGTCGCTGCCTACGGCGATCGGCGCGTTCGTCTCCTGGCTCGTACGCGACAGCGGTCTCCACATCGAGAGCCCGTCGACGGGCGAGCTCGTTCCGATCGAGGCGCGCCACGTGTGTCTCTTGTTCCGCAAGCTCGAGTCGTGGGGTCAGAACGTCGCGGCGCCCCACATCGAGGATCTCTCGAGCCGCGGGATCCGTCACGTGCTGGTCGGCGGCCGGGCCTTCTACGATCGCGACGAGGTCGAGGCCGTCCAGTCGGTGCTCGAGGCGATCGAGTGGCCCGACGACGCCCTCCACGTCGTGGCGACCCTGCGCGGCCTCTTCTTCGGGCTCTCCGACGAGGCGATCTACGAGTACCGGCGCCGCTACCGACACCTCGATCCGCTGCGTCCGCCGACGACCGCGCTCCCCGAGCGGTGCGCCGAGGTCGGCGACGCGCTCGCGATCCTGGCGGCGCTGCATCGCGCGCGCAACCGTCGCCCCGTCGCCGAGACGCTCGCCGAATTGTTGAAGCGGACGCGCGGCCACGTGTCGCTCGCGCTGATGCCCAACGGCGAGCAAGCGCTCGCGAACGTGCTGTCGCTCGGCAACGTCGCGCGCGCGCACGAGGCCCGCGGCGCCCTCTCCTTCCGGAGCTTCGTGGAGGCGATGCGCGATCTGGCCGATCGCCGCGACACGGGCGAGGCGCCCATCCTCGAGGAGGAGAGCGACGGCGTGCGCATCATGACCGCGCACAAGGCGAAGGGCCTCGAGTTCCCGGTGGTCATCCTCGCCGATCTGACGAGCAAGTCGGGCCAGGCCGCCGACCGACACGTCGACGGCGCGCGCGGCCTCGGCGTCACCAAGATCTTCGGCTGCGCGCCGTGGGATCTGCTCGATGCGGAGGAGCTCGAAGGCCGCCGGGAGGCGGCCGAGGTGGTGCGGCTCGCGTACGTGGCGGCGACGCGCGCGCGCGATCTCCTGGTCGTTCCTTTCGTCGGCGACGAGCACCGCTTCCCGAAAGAGTCGTGGCTCTCTCCCTTGCTCGACGCGCTCACGCCGGCGAGCCCCGATCGTCCACGCGAGGCGCCCGGCTTCCCGGAGCTCGGCGACGACACCGTGCTCGCTCGGCCGCACGAAGAGCCCCCTTCGTCACGCACGATCCGGCCAGGGCTGCACGCGACGAAGGGCGGCGACGTCCTCTTCCTCGATCCCGCGTGGCTCCCGCTCGAGCGGCCCGGCGTGCGGCGTGTACGCGGCGCGGATCTCATCGCGCCGAAGGCCGGGGAGGAGGAGCTCGCCTCGTCCAAGGCGCGGCTCGAGGCGTTTCGCTCGACGCGGCGTCGGGTCCGCCTCGACGCGAGCGCGCCGTCGATCGAGGTCGCGACCGTGACGGCGATCTCCCACGGCGCCGCGGACGAGGCGTCGGGCCTCGATCTCGCGCCGCCCGTCGGCGTGGAGATCTTCGTCGTGCCACGCGCCGACGGGCGTCCAGAGGGGCCGCGCTTCGGGACGCTCGTGCACCAAGTCCTGGCGACGGTCGAGCTCTCCGCGGCGGCGGACGACGTCGGCCGCGTCGCGCGATCGGCGGCGCGGCTGCTCGGCGCGCCGGACGTGGAGGCCGCCGCCGCCGCCGTCGCGGCGACGAACGCGATGGATCACGACCTGCTCCGACGCGCCCAGGCCGCCGAGGAGCGGGGCGACGCGCGGCGAGAGATCCCGATCACGCTGTTCGAGGACGGCAAGCTCGTGGAGGGCGTCATCGATCTCGCGTTCCGCGAGGCGGGCGCCTGGCTCGTGGTCGACTTCAAGACCGACGCCGCGCGCGAGCGCACGCGCGGGCTCGCGGCGTACGGGCTCCAAGTGACGACCTACGCGCGCGCCGTCGAGATGGCGACGGGTGAGCCCGCGCGACCGATCCTGCTCTTCGTGTGATGGATCGGACGCGCTTCTGCGAAGCGCGCGCATCTGCTACTCCCGAACGAATGTCTCGCCGCAGCTTGAGCGACTTCCCCCCGCCCTCGTCGCGCGCCGCGACGAGCGCCCCGCGGGTGGTCACGATCGGCGGCGGCCACGGACAAGCCGCGCTCTTGCGAGCGCTCGGAAACCTGTCGTGCGAGATCACGGCGATCGTCAGCGTGGCCGACGACGGCGGCTGCTCGGGTCGTCTGCGCGAAGAAGCGCAAATGCCGCCGCCAGGCGACATTCGTCGGTGCCTCGTCGCCCTCTCGACGAGACCGGATCTGGCGCGGCGCTTCGAGGAGCGCCTCGCGGGCGAGCCCGAGGGCGTCGCGCGCTCGGTCGGCAACCTCGTCCTCGCGGAGATGTTCCACGACCTCGGCGGCCTCCAACTCGCCGTCGACTGGGCCAGCGCGCTGCTCGGCGTGAGCGGCCGCGTCGTCCCCGTCGCCGAGACGGCGGGCGTCCTGCGCGTCTACGATCTCGAGCACGGACCGCTGTCCGGCGAGAGCAACATCGAGCGACGGAGCGCTTCGCCGATCGTCGTGAACGTCGAGGGGCCCGAGCGAGCGAACCCGGAGGCGACGCGCGCGCTCCTCGAGGCCGACCTCGTCTTCATCGGGCCGGGCAGCTTCGTCGGCAGCACGCTGGCCGCGCTCACGACCGCCGATCTGGCGCGCGCGCTCACGCGGACCAGGGCGAAGCGCGTCCTCGTCAACAACCTCGAGCGCGAGGCGAACGTGGGCTACGGCATCGACGAGCACGAGCGCATCGTGCGCGATCATCTGCTCATCAAGAGCGGCGGCGACGTCGTGCCGATCGACGCGCTCTCGCACATCCTGCGGGGCCACCGCGCCGACGCGCGGAGCGACGGCTCGACGGAGTACGCCTCACAGCTCGCGCGCCCCGGCGAGCATGCCCACGACGAGGCCCTGCTCCGCGACTCGCTCGCGCACCACTTCCGCCTCGCCCCTGCGATCCGCGCGCCCGAGGTCGAGGTCGATCCGGAGGCGCTCGCGCTCTTCGAGGAGACGCTCGAGGCGGCCCGCCGGCGGCTCTTCGGCGAGGCGCCGATGCCCGAGCCGAGCGCCCGCTGACCCGGCGTTTCTCCGACGAGGCCGGCGCCGCACGCCGAAAACTCACGGACGCGCCCTTGACGACCCACCTCGGAAGGAATATTCATTCCGCATGTCGAGGGCAGCCACCGTCCGAGCGCACGTCGAGGACAAGCGCGAGGCGATCCTCGAGGCCGCGCTGGGCCTCTTCGCGGAGCGGGGCTTCCACGGGACGGCGGTCCCCCTCATCGCGGAGCGCGCGAAGGTCGGCGCCGGCACCCTCTACCGCTACTTCGACAGCAAAGAGGCGATCGTGAACGCCCTCTTTCGCGAGCACAAGCGGGCCTTCTCGCGCGCGCTCCTGAGCGATTTTCCCGCGGACGCGCCGACGCGCCAGGCGTTCCACGAGATCTGGGCGCGGCTCGGGCGGTTCGCGAAAGAGCACCCCACGGTCATCGCCTTCCTCGAGCTGCACCATCACGGCGACTACCTCGACGACGAGAGCAAAGCCGTCGAGATGGAGATGCTCTTGCCGCTGAAGCTCTTCGTCGAGGAGGCGCAGCGCCGACAGGTCTTGAAGTCGATCGCCCCCGAGGTCCTCATGGCCATCGTGTGGGGGGCGTTCGTCGGCCTCGTGAGCGCTTGCGCGAAAGGGTACCTGTCGTTCGACAGCGAGGCCTTCGACGCCGCCGAGGCCTGCATGTGGGAAGCGATCCGGGCCTGATCGCCTCCCGTCGAGGATGTGGGGGGCGCCGCTTCGATGCGCCTCGCGACGGAACGAACATTCACTCCGGTCACCGAAACCAGCAGAGGAACACGACGATGGACAAGCAGATCATTCTCATCACGGGCGCGACCACGGGCATCGGACGACACGCGGCGATTCACCTCGCGAAGCAGGGCCACCGCGTCATCGCGACGGGGCGGAACACGACCGCGCTCGCCGACGTCGCCCGCGAGGCCGCCGGCACCGAGCTCGTGACGCTGCGCCTCGACGTCACCGATCCGGCGTCCATCGAGCAGGCCGCGCGCGAGGTCGCCCGCATGACCGAGGGCTACGGCCTCGACGTGCTCGTGAACAACGCCGGCTACGGCGCGGCGGGTCCGCTCGTCGAGGCGCCGGACGCGGAGGTCCGCGGCCAATACGAGACGAACGTGTTCGGCCTGCTCGCGGTGACGCGCGCGTTCGCGCCCGCGATGATGGATCGCAGGAGCGGGCGCATCATCAACGTCGGGAGCATCGGCGGGCGCGTCACGTTCCCGCTGCTCGGCGCCTACAACTCGACGAAGTACGCGGTCGAGTCGCTCTCGGACGCGCTGCGCCGCGAGCTCAAGCCCTTCGGCGTCGCGGTCTCGCTGGTCGAGCCCGGACCCATCAAGACCGAGTTCTCGAACCGCACCGTGGCCGACGTGAGCCGCTACCAGGCATCGAGCTCGCGCTATGCGAAGGTGTTCGCCCGCTCCGAGGAGCTCAAGCAGCGGACGGACGGCATGAGCTACGGACCCGAGGTCGTGGTGAAGGCGATCGAGCGCGCCGTCACGGCCCGGCGCCCCGCGGCACGCTACGTCGCGCCGTTCAGCAACGGGATCGGCCTCTTCTTCATGCTCCTCATGCCGACCGCGATGCTCGACTGGGCGATGGCGAAGCTCGCGGGGCTGTCGGAGGACAACGTCGCGAAGGCCTCGCCCGCGCGCCCGTCGGTGCGCCCCCCGCGCCTCGTCACGGGCTCGGCGGCGACCGCGAGCGCCTGAGCGATCGACCGCGTTGCAGCGCGCCGACACCGCGGCGTAGGGTGAGCGCCTCATGCGGCTCTTGCTCCTCCACACCGGCGGCACGCTGATGATGCAGCGGGCCTCGCACGACGGAGCCCTCAAGCCGGACGTCTACACGAGCGACCTGCTCGTCGAGCTGCCCGTCTTGAGGAGCGTCGCCGAGATCGAGGCCCGCGTGCTCTACAACCTGGACTCGTCGGACATCCAGCCCGAGCACTGGGTCGAGCTCGCCGCCGCGATCCACGCCGAGATGGATCGCTACGACGGCTTCGTCATCGTCCACGGCACCGACACGATGGCCTACACGGCGAGCGCGCTCGCGTTCCTCCTGCCCGGCCTCGCGAAGCCCATCGTCCTCACGG
>CAYYKK010000034.1:0-34680 GCA_964467935.1 uncultured Polyangiaceae bacterium | reverse complement strand
CGCTCGCGGCGATGAAGTCCTCGCTCACGCCGGCGGAGGCGGCGCGCCTCGCCGCGCTGCCCGCGCCGACCGCGCCGACCGCGGCGGACGAGGCCAAGGTCGGCCACGTGGAGGTCGGCATCTCGGACGTGTCGATCACCGGCGGCGCCGTCTCGAACGCGCAGGCCGTCGTCGCCGGCATGGCCGCGGGCTTTCACCGTTGCTACACGCGTGCGCAAGAGAAGGCGGCGCTCGGCGAGGGGGACGTGACGCTCACGATCCGCGTCGACAAGACGGGCGCCGTGACCGAGGCGCTGCCCTCCGCGACGAACGGGACGCTCGGTGACGCGCCCGCTTGCCTCGCCGCGCGGGCCGCCTCGGCTCAGTTCGCCGCGCCGAAGGGGGGAGAGGCGACGATCGTGGTGAAGGTGCAGCTCCACGCGCGCCCTTGATCCCCGCTCGGGAACGCCGACCGACGTCACACGGTCGTGAACCAATGGAGGGCGAGCTCCGCCGCCGCCGAGAGGAGCGCGACACCCGCGAGCCGGCCGAGCCAGCGCGCCGCCGCGGGGCGCGCGCGCTCGAAGCGCGCCGAGGATGCGGCGAGCGCGGCGGCGGCGCACGACGCGAGCACGACGGCGAGCGCTCCGACGAAGGGACCGAAGCGCGACGTGTACGCGATCGCGGCGCCGATCGCGCCGGGGCCGCCGAGGAGGAGCGTCGCCGTGCCGCGCGCGGCCGAGGTGCCGAGCGCGATCCGTCGCGCCGCGAGGGGCAAGAGCCCGAGGGCCGCGCCGAGCTCGAAGCTCGGCCCCGAGACCGAGAGCGCGCGCAAGAGGACGCCCGTCGTGGCCACCGCGAGCGCGAGCGCGGCGAGCGTCGATGCGCCGAGGAGGATGGCCGCTCGCGCGCCGGCTCCGCGCGCCGGCGCGACACCGAGCGGCGCGAGCGCCAAGAAGAGCCCTGCGCCGGCGATCGCCGCGCCGATCACGGGACCACCGGCCGCTCGGGCTCGCGCGCAGCGCGTCCCTCGACGACGTCGAGCGTGTAGAGCAGGCCGGAGAACGCGTGTTGTTGGTCATCCATCCGCGTCTCGTCGTCGCTGAACCAGGCCCCCTCGACCAGCGCGGGGCGCGGGAACGCCGCGGCGTCCTCGCGCGTCGATTGACGGGCTGCCATGATGCCGGCGAGCGCCCTCGCGCGATCCGCGAGCGGCGCGCTCAGATCGGCGAGCCGAGGATCGAGCCGGCTCGCCCGCCACAGCGCGGCGAGCCCCTCGAGCCACGTGCCCGCCCGCGCGCCGCGCGAGAGCTCCCCGCGAAGAAGCTCGCCGCGCCCGGAGCCCGCGCGCTGCGCCTCGGTCCTCGCCAAGAGCCCGAAGCGCGCGGCGAGCCGATGCGCGTAGTCGATCTCGGCCGCGTCGAGCTTCCCGGTCCGCGCGAGCTCGGCGATGCCGTAGGCGGCCCATTGGTCGTTGAATGGCGGATAGTCCTCGCCTTCGTCCTCGTCTCGCCGCGTCGCGATGTAATGCAATGCCGCGTCGGCCGCGCGATCCCATCCCTCGCCTGGAAATGCGTCGTTCGTGAGCGCCAGCGCCCACAGCGACTCGCCGGGATAGTACGTCGACGATCCTCGCTCGACCGCGTCGGCGACGAGGTCGTAGCCGCGCGAGAAGCTCCCGTCGGCGGCCTGCTCGCTCACGAGGAAGCGCGCGAGCTCGCGCATGCGATCGTCGTGGCCGTGATCGCCCGTGAGGAGGCGCCGCTCGGTCAGTCCGACGAGCATGAGCGCGCTCGCTCCGAGCGGGGCCGAGCGCCTCCCGGGCGCGAGCGCGACCCAATCGCCGCGTCGAACGAGCCCGGCCTCCATCCACGCGAGCCCGCGATCGGCCGCCGCGAGGGCGGACGCATCTCGCATTCGTCCGGCCGCCTGATAGAGCGCCATGGTGACGCCCGCGTGGCGCACCTCGTTGTAATCGGACGACGTCGCGTCCCTGCCTCTGTCGTATTCGTAGAGGTACGAGCCGTCGGGGCGCTGATGGCGCACCATCCACGCGGTCGCGCCCTCCGCGGCCCTCCGAATCGTCGCCTCGTCCTCCGTGCCGCGGCGCTCGGGGGGGATCACGACGAGGCGGAGGATCGCGAGCCATGCGATCCAGAACGCGCCCGTCCAGCGCGGAGACCGGAGCAACACGGCGGCGAGTATCGGGGCGCGCCCGCGCTCGATCCAGTCAAATGCGAGCCGACGCTCCGTCGCTTGGCGGGATCGTCCGCACGTGGGAGCATCCGATCATGGACGGTCCGCCCGCCGACCCGTCGGCCCACGAGCGCGCGTCGACGCTCTGTCGTGCGTGCGGCTTCTGCTGCGACGGAACCATCTACACCTGCGTGCCGGTGGACGCCGAGGACGCGACCCGCCTCCACCTGGACGTGGTGGACGGCGCGGGGAGGCTCGTTCAGCCGTGCGATCACCTCCGCGGCACGTCGTGCGCGATCTACGAGGCGCGCCCGAAGGCGTGCGCGCGCTATCGCTGCCGGCTGCTCGAGCGCCTCGACGCCGGCGAGGTCGATCTCGAGGTCGCGCTCGCGCGGGTGGAGAAGGTGAAGCGACTGCGGGGCTCGCTCGAAGAGCTCCTCCCCGAGGGACGCGGGAGCGTGTGGGACCGCGTCGCGCGCGCCGATCCTGCGGGCACGATTCGGCGCGCGGCGGGCGTCGACGTGCCCACCTGGGTCCTCACGGTCGGCGCGCTGCGAGGGCGGCTCGTGGCGGACTTCGCCGATCCATGGATCCCCGACGGCGCCGAGGCGCCGGGGCGCGCGTGAGGTCGTCGACCGATCCCACTCGCCGCCCTCGCGGCGAAACCAGCGCGCGGCGCCGCTCGTAGTCGGCTCGTGATCCCGTCGCCACCGCGCCGAGGCGCCTCCGTCGTCGCGCTCGTGCTCGGTCTCGCGGGCGCGACGTCGACGGGCTGCGGCGCCGTTCGACACGCGCCTCGCGTCTCCGATCGCGCGCCGTCGCGTGGCGGCGCGCCGACCCCCGCGCTCGCTCCCTCCGCCGCCTCGCCGAACCTCGCGGCCATCCGAGCCGAAGGCCGCAAAGGAGTCGTGCGCTGGGAGCCGTGGAGCGCCGAGGCGCTCGAGCGCGCGCGGCGCGAGCGGAGATTCGTGCTCATCGACGGCGCCGCGTCGTGGTGCCACTTCTGCCACGTCATGGACGAGACGACGTACAGCGACCCCACGATCGGGGCGATCTTGCGCGATCGATTCGTGACGATCCGCTTCGACGTCGACGCGAGCCCCGAGCTCGCCGAGCGCTATGGCGAGTGGGGCTGGCCGGCGACGATCCTGCTCTCACCCGACGCGGAGGAGCTCGGCAAGCTGCGCGGCTACGTGCCCGCAGCGGAGCTCTACCCCGTCCTCTCGTCGCTCGGCGAAAAGGGCGCGGTGGCCCCGCTCACGACCGCGTCGAGCGACGGCCCGGGGGCGCCCCTCGACGCGCTCGGTTGGATGTTCGCCCGCTCGAAGCGCGATCTCGATGCCTATTACGACGCCGAGCTCGGGGGGTGGGGTCATCGCCAGAAGGCGCCGCTCGGTGAGCCGGCCGAGCTCGGCGTCGTCCTCGCCGAGCGGGGTGACGCCGTCGCGCGCGATCACGCCATCGCGTCGCTCCACGCCGAGGAGGCGCTCATCGATCGCGTGGACGGCGGCATCTACCAATACTCGGCGGGCTCGGATTGGAACGAGCCGCACTTCGAGAAGCTCCTCGTCGTCCAGGCGACGAACCTCGAGGCCTACGCGCGCGCGTATTCGATCGTGCGCGAGCCGCGCCTCCTCGCCGACGCGCGCGACATCGAGCGCTACCTGTCGACCGTGCTCTCCGCCCCCGACGGCACCTTCTACGTCACGCAGGACGCCGACGTGAACGCGCACGCGCCCGAGAAGCCCTTCGTCGACGGCAAGGCCTACTACGCCGGCGATCGCGCCGCGCGGGCGGCGATCGGCGCGCCGGCCGTGGACGCGCACGTCTATGCCTACGAGAACGGTCTCGCCATCTCCGCCCTCGTCGCGCTCCACGCGGCCACGGGCGAGGAGGCCTTCCTGCGCCGCGCGGAGCGCGCGGCCGATCGGCTCCTCGCGACGCACGTCCTGCCCGACGGCGGCGTGAAGCACGAGCCGGACGCGGCCGCACCTCGCTACTTGGGGGACGCCGCGTCGCTCGGCCGTGCCCTCGCGCGGCTCGCGCAGGCGACGGGGAACGCGACGTACCGCGAGAGGGCGCGCGCGATCGCGACGCGCATGCTCGATCTCTTCGCCGATCCCGGCTCCGCCGCGCTCTATGGACAGGTGATCGATCCGAAGGCCGTGGGGGTGTTCGCGCGGCGCCGCCACGCGTTCGTGGAGAACGTCCTCGCGGCGCGCTCGCTCGCGGCGCTCGCCGACCTCGAGGGGGATCCGTCGTGGCGCGAGAGGGGCCGGCGAATCGCCGCCGCGATCTCGACGCCCGCGGCCATCGAAGGACAAGGACGCATGATCGGCGGCTATCTCCTCGCCCTCGACGAGCTCGGGATCAGGTAGCCCGGGGGCGCGCCGCGAATCGTCGCGCGTCCATCGAAATGTTCGTCCCATCGGGCGAAACCTGCGGTCTCATTCGAGGTCCGATGGACAAGTCCGAACGCACGAAGCAGCTCGTCGAGCAGGGCCTCTGGGCCGCCCAGGCGAAGGTCCTGGCGGAGCGCTGGGAGCAGGTCGCGAAGCGGGCACGCGCGATCCCGCCTGCCGAGCGATCGAAGAAGATCCTCCTCGTCGCCGCGAACGGCGTCGACGTCGAGGAGCGGGCCGCCTACGTCGCCATGGTCATGAAGAAGACGGGCGCGAGGGCGGAGGGGTCGGCGTCGTCGAGCCATTTCACCGCGGACGTGATGGCCGAGACGCCCGAGGATGGCGTGCGCCTCGCCGTGCTCGATCGAGAGGGCATCGTCCAGATTTGGACCATGGACGTGCGCTCCTGAGAGGGCCGCGCCTCGAATCCTTGCGCTCGGCGCGCGTCCTCCGTATACGCGAAGTTGGCTCGGTGCACCCATTGCTCGGCCCAAGGAGCGCAATGAACAAGCTCGGCATCATCGGTATCGCCGCTGCCCTCGCGTCCATCGCGGGGTCTGCGAGCGCGGGGACCATCACCAAGGTCGGAGCGGTCAAGGCGCTGACCAACACGAGCCAGATCCTCGGGTCGCTCGGGGCTGGCAACTTCGACGAGGGGCCCACGTCGGGCAACGTGCCGCTCGGCGTCTACTCCGCCCAAGGCCTGACGTGGCGCACCGGGGCGCTCTCGACCATCCTCCCCGGCGTCTCCAACACGGGCTCGGCATATCAGCCCCAATACGTCAGCGAGGCGACCTACAGCGGCTACTTCCCCGCGCCCATCGGCGGCGGCGGCACCCACGCAGGGCAGTTCAACTTCTTCGCCGGCGTCGCGACCTTCAGCGTCACGGTGACGCAGGTCGGATTGACCGCGAGCAAGAACGGCACGCAGTACCTCACGGCGTTCAACTCGAGCGGCATGATGATCGGCCAGGTCACGTGGGTCCCCTCGAACGACTCCACCTTCGTCGGGATCGACACGCTGGGCGTGCCCATCGCGATGATCGCCTATGGCAACCACGATCTCTGGGCGGGCCAGCCGTACGATATCGGCGGGTCCACGATCATGAGCGATTCGTGGATTTGGGCGACGGGCAAATGCACGACGAACGCCGAATGCAATGACGGCAACCCCTGCACCACCGACACGTGCAACGCCGTCGGCGCGTGCGTGAACACGAACAACACGATCGCCTGTGACGACGGCAATGCTTGCACGATGGGCGACACGTGCTCGGGCGGCAGCTGTAGCGGCACCCCGGTGACGTGCTCGCCGCTCGACCAGTGCCACACGGCCGGGACGTGCAACCCCGCGACCGGCACCTGCTCGAACCCGAACCAGATGGACGGCACGACGTGCAACGACGGCAACGCCTGCACGCAGGCCGACGCGTGCCAGGCGGGCGTGTGCGCCGGGACCAACGCGGTCACGTGCACCGCGCTCGACGGATGCCACGACGTCGGCGTCTGCAATCCGGCGACCGGGCAGTGCTCGAACCCGAACAAGATGGACGGATCGGCGTGCAGCGACTCCAACGCCTGCACCCAGACCGACACGTGCGTCGCGGGCGTCTGCAGCGGGATGATGCCCGTCGTGTGCGCCACGCCCGACCAATGCCACGACGCCGGGGTCTGCGACACGACCAGCGGCATGTGCTCGAATCCGGCGAAGGCCGACGGAAGCGCGTGCGACGACAACAACAAGTGCACGACGAGCGACCAATGCACGGCGGGCGTCTGCACGCCCGGCACGCCGAAGACGTGCGCCCCGAGCGACCAATGCCACGACGCGGGCGCGTGCGATCCGGCGACGGGCAACTGCTCGAACCCGAACAAGATGAACGGCGCGGCCTGCGACGACAACGACAAGTGCACGACCAGCGACCAATGCAATGCGGGCGCGTGCGTCGGCGGGACGCCGGTGACCTGCACGCCCGCCGATTCGTGTCACGAGGCCGGGACGTGTGATCCGGCGACCGGCTCGTGCTCGAGCCCCGCGAAGCCGGACGGAACGCCTTGCGAGCTCGGCACGTGCACCGCGGGCAAGTGCTCCGCGAGCGGCACGGGCGGCGCCGGCGGCAGCGGCTCGACCTCGACGGGCTCCGGCACCGGCGGCGGTTGAGGTGCGGGCGGTGGCTCGGGCTCCTCGGGCGGCTGCGGTTGTCGCGCGGCGGGCGGCGAGGATCCGGTCGGGGTCCCCTGGGCGCTCGTGGCTGCCGCGGGGGTCGTGACGGCGCTCCGCCGTCGCAAGAGCCGAGGCGCGCGCGACTGAGACGCACCTCGACTCCGGCGCGCTCGTCGGAGGCGACGGTGAGGAGTGAAGCGAGAGGGCCGGCCCGCGGGTCGGCCCTCTCTTTTCATTTCGCGTCGCGCTCGGCCTCGCTGCCGCCCTCGCCGCGCGCTCACACGAGCGGGATCAGCGACTCGAGGGTCGTCGGGAGCAGCTCGGAGACCGTCGGGTGCGCGTGCACGGCCTTCATCAGCACCTCGTAGGGAGCGCGCGCGTACATCACGTCGACGATCGCGTGGATGGCCTCGTCACCCTCGACCCCGAGGATGGTCGCGCCGAGGATCCGTCGCGTCTCGGCGTCGACGAGGATCTGGATGAACCCGTCCGTCTCGCCGCGCTCGCGGGCCCTGCCGACGCGCGTCATCGCGCGACGCCCGACGAGCACCTCTCGACCCGAGGCGCGCGCCTCGGCGGCCGTCATCCCGCAACGTCCGAGGGGCGGATCGACGAAGAGCCCATAGATCGGGATACGCTGGCTCACGCGCCGTCCGCCCGGGCCGAGGAGGTTCGCGGCGACGATCTGGAAATCGTCGTACGACGTGTGCGTGAACGCGCCCCGCCCGTTCACGTCGCCGAGCGCATAGATGCTCGGCGCCGTCGTCCGGAGCTCGTCGTCGGTGCGGATGAACCCGCGCGCGTCGAGCTCGACGCCCGCGCGCTCGAGGCCGAGGCCCTGGGTGGCTGGGCTTCGACCGATGGCCAGGAGGAGGTGGCTCGCCTCGACGGTCGCGCCCCCGATGGTCACCGCGAGGTCCTCGCCGCGCGGCGCGACGCCCGTCACCTCGGCGTCGAGCCGGAACGAGACGCCTTCGCCCTCGAGGATCCGCTGGATCTCCGCCGACACGTCCGCGTCCTCGCGCGGGGTGATCCGGGTCCCCCGCTCGACGACCGTCACCTCGCTGCCGAAGCGACGGAACATCTGCGCGAACTCGAGCCCGACATAGCTGCCTCCCACGACGACGAGGTGCCGTGGGATCGAGGGGACATCCATGACCGTCTCGCTCGTCAGCGCGGGGACCTCGCGGATGCCCGGAATGGGCGGCACGATCGGGCGCGCGCCGGTGTTGATGAAGATGCGCTCGGCCCGGAGACGTCGCTCCCCGACCGCGACGGTGTGCGCGTCGAGCAGCTCCGCCGAGCCGCGCACGATCTCGAGGTTCTTCGTCCCGCCGAGCCAGCTCTCGAGGCCCGCGCGCGACTCGGCGATGATCGCGTTCTTGCGCGCGCGGACCACGTCCCAATCGATGCGCACCGCGCCCTCCGTCACGACCCCCCAGCGCGCCGCGTTGCGGGTCACGAAGGCCGCGCGCGCGCTCGCGACCATGGTCTTCGTCGGCATGCAGCCGTCGTTGACGCACGTCCCGCCGAGCCATCTGCGCTCGACGAGCGCGACGCGACGCCCCGCGCTCGCCAGCTTCTCTGCGAGAAAGGGTCCTGATTGCCCCGCGCCGATCACCACGTCGTCGAGCTCGTCCATCGTCTTCCTCCGGCACGCAGCCTACGCGACCCGTCGCGTCGATTGCGCTCGAAGTGCAATCGCGCGCTGGGTCGCCCGCGCTTCGAGCGCACGTGCTCCGCTCCTCGCGGTGACTTCGAGCGCATTCGTCGAGACGCGTCCGCGAGCGTCGATCGAGGCCTGCGCGCGCATGTTAGTTTTCTCGACATGCCGACTCGGGTCACGCGGCTCGTCCTCCCCGCGGGGGCATCGACGCCCGCGCGCGCATTCGAGATCCCTCACGTGGCCGCGCCGCCCGGAGACGACGCGCTCGCGACGATTCATCCTCCTGCAGCGCGCCACGACGGCCTGCCGGTGCTGCTCGCCGGGCCGATCCTTCGCTATGTGACGAGCCACGAGGTGTGGGTCTGGATCGCCACCAGCGTGCCGCTCCACGTCGACGGCTTCGTGCGTCGCCCCGATCACGGTCACCTCGGCGACGACGCCGATTGCTGGGCCGAGGTCGGTCGAGGCGCGGCGGACACCGTGAGCTACGGCGAGCACCTGCACGTCGCCATCGTGAAGATCCGGGCCGCGACCCAATACCCGCACACGCAGATCCTGGGCTACGACCTCTTCTTCACGACGACGGACGATCACTTGTTCACCGACGAGGGGGGCCTCGTCGCGCGTCACGACGTCGCTTATGGCGTCTTGCCTATTCCGACGTTCTTCACCGGTCTCGGGGCGGGTGCGACGAGCCTCCACCTCTTGCACGGGTCGTGTCGGAAGCACCACGCGGACGGAGAAGACGCCCTCGCCGCCGCCGATCACGAGCTCCGCGCGCACGCGACGAACCCGCACGAGCGCCCCGCGATCATGCTGCACACGGGAGATCAGATCTACGCCGACGACGTCGACGGCTCGCTCTTGTGCGGGCTCTCCGCCGCCGCGGGGACGCTCCTCGGCGCGCACGAGTGGGTCCCGCGGGAGCCCGCCGGTCCCGACTCACCCGAGGCCGATTCGCTCCCCACGCGAGAGTGGGTGCACCTCAATCGCGTGCACGCCGTCCGCCGGTGGGGTCTCACCGTCGACGAGGAGTATGGAGAGCATCACCTCTTCGGCTTCGGCGAGTTCGCGGCGATGTATCTCTTCTCCTGGTCGCCGGATCTCTGGAACGTGCCCTACTTCCGCGATCAGCTCGGGGGCTTCACCCGCGCGCGCGAGGCGGCGATCGCCCGGCGAGTCCTCGCGAACGTCCCCAACTACATGATGTGGGACGATCACGAGATCACCGACGACTGGCCGATGACCCTCAATCGGCGCGATCGCGTGCGCGCCCACCCGTGCGGCGCGTGGCTCATCGCCAACGGCATGGCGGCGGCGTTCGTCTTCCAGCTCGACGGCAACGGGCTCGAGCGCACCGACGTGAAGGACGCGCTCATGCCGTACCTCGACTCCGTGCGCCACCTCCCCGAGCACCCCGACGCCTACGAGCGGCGCCAGCACGCCGCCGCCACGGCGCGCTATGCCGACGCGGTGGTTCGAGCGCGCGGCTTCGGCTTCGTCACTCCCACCGTCCCGCCGATCCTCGTCCTCGACACGCGCACGCAGCGCGACCTCCACCGCGACACGAGCGGCACCGACAGCGCTGCGTTCCCGGGCTTGCTCGACGCGGCCGCGTTCGACGCGATCCGCCGGGACGTGCGCGCGTCGAGGCGACCCGAGCACGCGCCGTTGCTCGTCGTCTCGCCGGCCCCGGTCCTCGGCGCGGCCCTCCTCGAGCGAATCCAGCAACACCGCAGCGAGGGCGCGATCTGGTGGGAGGAAGATCCCGAGGCGTGGTCGCTCGATCCGAACGCGTTCTGCACCTTCTTGCGGACGCTCCGCGGCCTCACGTCCACCGTCGTGTTCTTCTCCGGCGACGTTCATTATGGGTTCTTCGCCGAAGGATGCTTTTCGCAAACGGGTTATGCCGATCTTCGAATCATCCAATTGACCTCGACGGCGTTCCGCAACCAGGCGTCCACCGGTCTTCGGGTCGGCGAGAACCTCGTCACCTCCGGGTGGGTGGCCGGGTTCCGCCGGGACGACACGCGCTTCGTCGAGGCGTCGGGCTCGGACGCGGAGATGTCGCTCTCCTGGGGTTTTCGGCCGGTCACGCACCTCGGCGGATGGGACGTCGCGGCGCGCGTCGCGTTCGGCATCTTCACCCCGGGCGCCGGACCCGTCGCCACGTCCCAAGCCACCGTGTACTCCGAGAACAACTGCGGCATCGTCCGCATCTCCTGGAATGGAGTGGGCGAGGCGACGATCATGCAGAGGCTCGCGGGCGCCGCGGAGTCCGGGTTCGCGGTCACGAGCGTCGTACCCGGTCCGGGACAGAGCACGACCGGAGGCGCGTGATGCGGACCTACGTCGTTCGCCAAGGTGATTACCTCAGCCGCATCGCGCACGCCCTCGGCGTCGACGCGCGTGTCATCTGGGATCACCCGAGGAACGCCGCGCTGCGCGCTGCGCGACCGAACCCGGAGATCCTCCACCCCGGCGACGTGCTCCACGTCCCGGCGCCCGAGGGCGGCAGGCCCGTTCGGCCGGGGACGTCGAATCGCTATCGCGGCGCGCCGCCCACCGTGCCGCTCCGCCTCCGACTCCGCGACGACGCGGGCGCGGCGCTCGCCGGCGCGCCATTCGTGGTCCGCGGCGCGGACGCAGAGATCCGCGGCACCACCGACGGCGACGGGGTCGCGAGGTTCGAGGTCCCCGTGACCGCGCGCCGCGTCTCGCTCGAGCTCTGCGACCTCGGCCGCACCTACGTCGTGTCGGTGGGGGAGATGGATCCCGTCAGCGAGCCGTCCGGCGTGTGGAAGCGCCTCCGTCACCTCGGTTATCTCGGCTCGCGGCACATCGGACCCGGAGGCGCCCACGGCGGGCCGCTCTCGCGTGCGCTCCATCGATTTCAGGTCGACGCGGGTCTCGAGGGCACGGGCCGGATCGATCAGGCGACGCGCGACGCGCTCGTCGCCGCTCACGGCTCATGATGCTCCGACGCGCGCTCCACCCGCTCCGAACCCATGTCAGCGAGGGCCCGTGAACCAGTCCGCTCGAACGTATCAGGCCAGCTTCTTCAGCCGAACGGCGGCGCTCCCGATGCGCGTCACGCGGTTCTCGGGTCGCGAGGCGCTGTCGACGCTCTATTCGTTCGACGTCGAGATCGCGCTGCCCCACGCGGAGGCCTTCGAGGTCGCCGAGGCGCTCCTCGGGCACCGCGGACGGCTCGTCGTCGCCGCGAAGGGCTTCGAGCGCAGCGTCCACGGCGTCGTGCGGCGCGTGCGACCCTATTCGGCGGAGGGCACGGCGGCCGATCGCCAGCGCGTGCGCCTCTGCCTCGTCCCCGAGCTCTGGCTCCTCGGCCGTGGCTCCGGGTATCGCATCTTCCAGGACGTCACCGTCCCGGACCTCTGCCAATCGATCCTTCGCGAGAGCGGCCTCACGCTGCGTCTCGAGCTGTCACGCGACTATCCGCGCCGCGACTACCTCGTCCAATACGACGAGAGCGAATGGGCATTTCTGCGGCGCCACCTCGCCATGGAGGGCATCGCCTTCGGCTTCGAGCAGACCGACGACGGCGAGGTGCTGGTCCTCTCGGATCGGGCCTCGTTCCTCGGCAGCCTGGAGCCCGACGAGGTGCTGCCCTGGCGCGCCGACGCGGGCTTCGCGGGCGACGCGCCGTCCGTGCTCACGTTTCTCCGAACGCGCCGCGTCCGCGAGGGCGCCGCCTCGGTCGGCGCCTTCGACTATCGACGACCGCTCCACGATCTGCGCGTGGAGAGCTCCATCGGCCGCGCGCACGAGGCCGTGTCCAGGGGTACGCGCGCCCGGCACGTCGAGACGCGGGACGCGCCGCGGGTCGATCAAGCGATCGCGAACGTGCGTCTCGAGCAAGATCGACGGGACGAGCGGGTCGAGGAGGGCACGTCGTCCGAGCCGCGCCTCGCCCCCGGCCTCCGCTTCGTGCTCGCGGATGGGCCCATTCACGAGCTCGAGGGGATCCACCACGTGGTGCGCGTCGATCATCGGTTCGAAGAGGGGGCCGAGATCGTCTATCGCAATCGGTTCGAGTCCGTCCCCGACGGCGTCGTCCATCGCCCGCCCGCGCCCGAGCGGCGCGTGATGCAGGTCGTCGAGACCGCGACGGTGGTCGGCCCCGCGGGACAGGAGATCCACACCGACGAGCTCGGTCGCATCAAGGTTCACTTTCATTGGGACACCCGCGGCCCCTCGGACGAGCGCGCGTCGTGCTGGATCCGCGTGACCCAGCCGTGGACGGGCGCGGGCTTCGGGTTTCAATTCATTCCTCGCATCGGCGCCGAGGTGCTCGTCGCGTTCCTCGGCGGCAACGTCGACGCGCCGATCGTCATCGGCTCCGCGTTCAACGCCGCGGAGCCGCCCGTGTATCAGCTCCCGTCGAGCAAGTCGCGGAGCGGCATTCGTTCGCGCAGCACGCGCAACGGCACGGGCTTCAACGAGATCGCCTTCGAGGACCGCACGGGCCACGAGCAGCTCATCCTCCGCGCGGAGCGCAACCTGGACGTCACCGCGCAGAACAACGAGACGCATCGGGTCGGCGGCGTGCTGACCGAGAACGTGACCCAGCATCGGTTCAGCGTCGTCGGGGGCAACCGCCTCGCGAGCGTCGCGGGCAACGCCGTGGAGACGATCGCCGGCGACGCTGCGCAATCCGTGACGGGTGATTCCTCGCTGCGCGTGACCGGCAATCGAGCGACGCACGTCGTGGGCCACGCGGACGCCGTCGTCGAGGGCGACGCCGATCGCCGCGTGCTCGGCCGCGCCCGCGAGCGCGTCGAAGGGACCCTCGACACGGTCGTGGAGGAGGATCTCACGATGCGCACGCACGGCGCGTTGACGTTCGTCGTCGGCACCCACGAGGCCAAGCGGTCGCACTCGGTCCACGTCGAGGGGACGAGCGCCGCCTATTGCTCGGAGACGAACGAGATCGTCGCCGACGCCGGGATCACGCTCCGCTGCGGCGACTCGTCTCTCGTGATCCTCCCGCAGTCGATCGAGATCCGCTCGCCGAAGGTGCTGCTCGCCGGCGACGGCGCGTGGCTCCGCCTCTCCGAGGACGACGCGAAGCTCCACGCCGACGGCAAGCTCGTGGCCGTGGCCGACGACAAGATCCTCTTGAAGGGCGAGGACGCGTCGCTGAGCCTCACGGCGAACGCGTTGCTCGGCGGCGCGAGCGTGAAGCTCGGAGAGAAGGACTCGGAGTCGCTCAGCCTCGACGACGAGGAGGGCGAGCTCACGACGATCGTGCTCGTGGACCGCGACGATCGGCCGCTCCCGGGGCAGCGCTATCGCATCGTCCTCGCCGACGGATCCGAGCGCAGCGGCGTGGTCGACGCCGACGGTCGCGCCGAGATCCGCTTGCCGAGCGGGGGGTGCGTGTTCTTCCCGGATCTCGGGCAGCTCGAGTCGGCGTGAAGGCGAGGAGCTCGAATGCGGCGCTACGTGATACGAAGAGGCGACACGCTCACGAAGCTCGCCTTCCTGCACGAGCTCGACGCCGATCGCGTCTGGAACGACGAGGCCAATCGCGAGCTCCGCGAGCGCCGATCGCACCCGGACATCCTGCTGCCCGGCGACGTCCTCGCGATCCC
This sequence comes from uncultured Polyangiaceae bacterium, assembly GCA_964467935.1. Classification (GTDB taxonomy): domain Bacteria; phylum Myxococcota_A; class Polyangia; order Polyangiales; family Polyangiaceae; genus CAYYKK01. The sequence continues at coordinate 20,658 of CAYYKK010000034.1, read as the reverse complement.
GGAGCGCTCGCCGCGTCACCAAGCGATCGCGCCCGGCGAGACGCGGCGGATCCGCGCGCACGTGCCCTCGGTCGAGGTCAGGATCGCGCTGCGCGACGAAGACGGTCGGCCGCGCGCCGGCGTCGCCTATCGCGTCGAGGGCCTCACGGCCGAGCCGATCCCCGGGCACGCCGACGCGAGCGGGGTCGCGATCCTCCGCGTCCCCGTCCACGTCGAGGAGGTGCGGCTCGTCGTCGACGGCGCTCCTCGCGCGCTGCGCGTGCGCGTCGGGCACCTCGATCCGGTCGAGGAGCCGTCCGGGGTTCGGCAACGCCTCACCCACCTCGGCTATCTGCGCTGGCGCGACGCCCTCGAGGACACCGCCGAGGGACACGCCAGGATCGCTCGCGCGATCGGCGCGCTGCAGCGCGACGCGGGATTGACGGTCACCGGCGAAATCGACGCGCCGACGCGCGCGGCGCTCGAGCAGAGGCACGGCTCGTGAGGAGGATCGATGTGTCGCAGCGATGAGGCCTGTGCGCACGGTGCGGCGCCGGACGCGGTGATCGCGGCCGCGCCCGGCGTCACCTCGACGTCGTCCGACGCCGTGCCGGAGCTCGACGGTCGCGTCATCGCCGCGCTCCATCGCCCGGAGCTCGCGCACATCCGCTTTCGTTGTGGCGCGACTTGGGTCGACGGCGACGCGTTCGCGACCGTGGCCTGCGCGATTCGGCGCGGACACATCCACGTGAGCGATCAGGCGCCGCGCGTCGGCAACGCCTGTTACTCGGCCGTCACGAGCGAACGGACCGGGCTCGCGGCCGACACGTTCTACCTCGGCGCCGGGTTCGACTTCGGCGACCTCGTGAAGCTCGCGCTGCTCCTGCACGAAGCGACGCACGCCATTCAGGACTACCAGCGCGCCGAGACCGACGTCGGCGGCTCGGAGGCCGCCGCGTACACGACGACGGCCTACTTCTTCTTGGTGAACGGGACCACGTGGGCGCGCGCCGCGGCGGCAGGGCGCGTCGGTCGCCCCCCTCGTCCCGACCGCGCGGCGATGGATCGCCTCATCGCCGCGGCCGACCACGCCGCCTCTCACGTCCACAGCCACGCGAGTCACCCCGTCGTGCCGCACCACAAGCGCGCCGAGCTCATCGCCGCGCTGGGCGAGCTCGACACCTACGCAGGGCGCACCGACCATCCGCAGGACTTCGACGGCTTCTGAGTCGAGCGCGACCGCGCGCCGTCTCTGCGCCGCCGTGCCTCACCCCGGTGGGCCGACGCGCGCGACGTCGCGCGCCCGCGTCCCGTCGCGCTCTTTCGCGCGCGCGACGATGAAGTCCCTGAGGGCGCGCGCGGGCGCGGAGAGCACGACGCCCTTCGGGTGGATGATCGAGAAGGGTCGGCTCGCGCCGCGATAGGCGGACAGCACCTCGACGAGCGATCCGCGCGCGACGTCCTCCTCCACGAGGAAATCGTAGGTCTGCACGAGGCCGATGCCGGCGCGCGCGAGTGTGATGGTCGCGAGCACGTCGTCGGAGCAGCGATAGGGCGCGTCGGGCACGAAGCTCGTCGGCGCGGGGTGGAAGGTCCACGCGAGCACGCGGCCCGATCGGGGCATCGTGAACGCGACGCACGTGTGATGGCCGAGATCGTCGGGGATCTTCGGCACCCCGCGGCGCGCGAGGTAGCTCCGGCTCGCGTACACCCCGAGCGGCATGTCGCCGAGCTTGCGCGCGACGAGCGTCCTGTCGCCGATGACGCCCATTCGGATCGCGAAGTCGTGCCCGTCGCGCACGAAGTCGATGTTCTGGTTCGACACGTTCACCTCCACGCGCACGCCCGGGTGCGTCTCCTGGAAGGCGCCGAGCGACGGGAGGAGCCGGTGGTGTCCGTACGTCGTGGGGACGCTGATGCGGACGCGCCCCTCCGGCGATTTGCGCGCGCGGACGAGATCGCGCTCGCCCACCGCCAGCAGCGAGAGCGCCTGGACGCAGAGATCGTAGTAGCGCTGCGCGTCCTCGGTGGGCGCGAGAGATCGGGTCGTCCGGCGGAACAGGGTGACGCCGAGCGCCTCCTCGAGCCGAGCCACGCTCCGGCTCGTGGCCTGCGGCGTCACGCCGAGCGCGCGCGCCGCCTTGGTGAAGCTCGCGGCTTCGTAGGTGCGGCAGAACGCCTCGAGGTTCGGGAGCGTGCCTTGGAGCGAGGGCGTGACCATTCACAACATCGTAGTACAAATGCTTCGACGAGGCGTCGTCTACCGAGGGGACGAGGGCGGCCGTAAACGAGTGGGCACAGCGGTCACACCCACCACGAAAAGGAGTCTCCCATGCAGAAGCGAATCCTCATTGCCCTCACCAGCCACGACCGAAAAGGCGACACCGGCGAGCCGACCGGCTCGTACCTCCCCGAGGTCGCCCACCCCTACGAGGTCTTCGTGCGCGCCGGCTTCGTCGTCGACTTCGCGTCCGTGCGCGGGGGCAAGGCGCCGCTCGACGGTCTCACGCGCACCGACCCCGTCGTCGCCGCGTTCCTCGACGATCGTGATCGCATGCGTCGGCTCGAGGACACGACGCCGTCCTCGAGCGTCGATCCCGGTCGCTATGCGGCGATCTTCTTCGCCGGCGGACACGGCACGATGTGGGACTTTCCGGGTGCGACGTCGTTCGCGAGCGCCGCGGCGCGCATCTACGAGGCCGGTGGCGTCGTCGGCGCGGTCTGCCACGGGCCGGCGGCGCTGCTCGGCGTGAAGCTCTCCTCGGGCGATCACCTCGTCGCGAACAAGGACGTGAGCGCCTTCACGAACGAGGAGGAGCGCGCGGTCGGGCTCGATCGCGTCGTGCCCTTCCTCCTCGAGGACGAGCTCGTGGCGCGCGGCGCGACGTTCCGGCCGGCCGCCAAATGGCAGAAGCAGGTCGTCACGTCGGAGCGCCTCGTCACTGGTCAGAACCCGGCGTCCGCGGCCGGCGTCGCCGAGGCGATGGTCGCCGCCCTCGCGCGCTAGCGGCTGGCTCTTCCGCCGCACTTCGTCGCCGAGTATGAGGTGGCGCATGAGCGCGAGCGCGGGCCTCTCCGACAAGACCTTCGTCATCACGGGCGCGAACACCGGGATCGGCCGCGCCAACGCGCTCGCCCTCGCCGAGCGGGGCCTCGGGCGGCTCGTCATCGCGGCGCGCAGCCAAGAGCGCACGCAGCCCGTGATCGACGAAGTGCGCGCGAAGAACCCGTCCGGCAAGGTCGAGTTCGTGGCGCTCGATCTGGGCGATCTCGCGTCCGTGCGGAAGGCGGCCGACACGATCCTCGAAATGGACGTCACCATCGACGCGCTCATCAACAACGCCGGGCTCGCGGGCGTGCAGGGGCAGACGAAGGACGGCTTCGAGCTCGCGTTCGGCACGAACCACGTCGGCCATTACCTGTTCACGGAGAAGCTCTTGCCGCTCGTCACGCGAGCGGCGCAGGGGCGCATCGTGATCGTCGCGAGCCACGGCCACTATCGCGCCAAGCAGGGCATCGATTGGGACGCGGTGCGGCGCCCCTCGGCGACGATCACCGCGTTCCCCGAGTATTGCGTCAGCAAGCTCGCGAACGTGCTCCACGCGAGCGAGCTCGCGCGGAGGCTCTCGGGCACGCAGGTGACGACGTATTCGCTGCACCCCGGCGGCGTCGCGAGCGACATCTGGAAGCGGCGCATGGGGCCGTTCGCGATCCTGCTCCGCCCCTTCCTCATCACGAACGAAGAGGGCGCGAAGACGCAGCTGCGCTGCGAGACGGACCCGGCGCTCGCGCGCGCGACCGGCCTCTACTACGACAAGGAACGGCCGAAGGAGGCCTCCGCTCTCGCGCGCGACGTGGCGCTCCAGGACGAGCTCAAGGCGCGCAGCGACGAATACGTGAAGGCGTTCCTCTGAGCGACGCGCGCGCGGTCGCTCAGGGCAAGCCGAGGTTGTCGACCGTGACGCACGCGTGCGGTGACGGCACGGTGAGCCGCACCTCCACGATCGACGGCGACGCGAGGGTCGCGGTGGCGAGCGTCGTCGGCGGGGTCATCGGCTGGACGTGGGTGCCGAAGTCGACCGTCCCAGGGCTGCTGCCGAGGATGTCGAGGAAGAGGGGCAGCGTCGGCGTCGCGCCCGTCGGGCTCACGGTGGTGGTCCCCGCCTGAAGATCCGTCGCCGTGATCTGCATCTGCGCGATCGGCCCGATCATCGCGTTCGGGCGCGGCGCGAACGCGCCGACGTCGAGGGTCGCGAGCGGATCGATGCTGATGTTCGTCACCTGGACGTCGAGGCGCGATCCCGAGAGCTCGTAGAGGTGCTTCGACAGCGCGACGCACGGCTTCGCGTTCGTCGAGCAGAGCTTGAGGGCGTTGCCCGCGGCGGTGAGGCACGTGTTCGGATCGCTCAGCGTCGAGGGCACGCCCGCCACGTTGAACGACGCCTTGAGCGACTCGATCGGACAGGCGACGGCGGGGCCCATCGGGACGAGCGCCTCGCCGTGCAGCGTGTCGAAGTCGGCCGAGCCGCCGCTCGCGCCCGCAGCCGCGCCCTCGGTGACGCCGACCTTGATCGACCCCGCGTCGAAGGCGGACGAGAAGGGCAGCGGGACCGCCCCGAGGCGCACGGCCCAGTTGCCCGGCTGCGCGGCGCTCTCGACCGACACCGTGGCGCCGTCGTTGCTGAAGCGCAGCGCGAGGTAGCGATCGGTGCCGATGTCGATCGGTCCCGTGTCTTGTACCGTGCTCGTCCCGATGTCGAGCGTCGAGACCCACAGCGAGCCGTCGGCGTGGAAGGTCGCGAGGATCTCGAAGCCGTTCGTGTCGAGCGCGAAGATGCCCGCGGGGGCCGTTCCGAGCGACGCGATCGGCGAGGCGAGGTGGGCCGAATAACGTCTGCCGCGGCCCTCGAAGAACCAGTTCGTCGCGACGCGGCGGTTGGCGGCGGCGGACGTCATGCTCGGGATCGCGAGCTTCGCCGTCCCCGACGCGCCGTCCCAGCTCCCGTCGCAGCCGTTGCTCGAGAGGTTCCCGTTCGTGCGGTAGTACGGGCTGTTCACGAGCGTGTCGACGAGGTCGATCCCGCCGCAGTCGGGGGCCGGCGCGCTTCCGCCGCCGCCGCCCGCGCCGCCCACGCCGGGGCCGCCGCCCGCCGAGCCCGTCGTCGCGCTCGAGCTCGCCGACGCTCCGCCCGCGCTGCTCGACGAGGTCGTCACGCCCGTCTTGTCGAAGTCGATCCCGAGCACGTAGCAGCCGCCGGTGAGCACCGCGCAAGCGAGGGGCGCGAGGTGGAGTGCGTGCGGTCGCATCAGAAGCTCCCTTCGACGCCGAGCGAACCGGGACCGATCCGGAGCGTCGCGCTCTTCTTCGGCGCAGAGGGCTCGATGCCCGACACGACGAGCGGAATGCCGACGCCGACGCCGACGATGGCGAGCCCCCAGCCGAGGGCGTTGACGGGCAAGATCACGCGTCCCTGCTTCGCGGCGTCGACGCCCGCCTGCGTCGTGCAGCGCCCCGAGAGCGAGGCGGGGCACTCGCGCGCCACGACGGACTTGTCGTGCAGGACGAGCCCGCCCGTGACGCCTGCGACGACGGCGCCTGCGACGCCGACCGAGAGGAAGGTGATGCCGACCACCCGGCGCGTCGCGCGCGCGCGTCGGCGATCCTCGTCCGCGGCGCTCGTGTCGTCGTGGACGCGGATGATCTTGGTCTCTGCCTTCGGCTCGGGGCGCAGCTCGACGTGGACCGTGGCCTCTCCACCGCCGGGCACGGCGGTGTCTTTGGCGACGGTCTTCGCGTCGTCGCCGACGCCGATCTCGACGACGACCGAGTGCGGCCCCTCGTCCACGCGCACGTCGAACGTCTTCGCGTCGCCGCCCGCGGGCTTCGCGTCGATGAGCACGCGACCCACCGCCGGCGCGCCCGCGGGTCTCGTGTCGACGACCTCGACGTGGAGCACGCCGACCTTCGCGTCGAGGAGCTTCTCGATCGCGCGCACCTCGGGCTTCTTCGCCTCGTCGGCCTCGGGCGCTGCGAGGTATTGGTCGTACGCGTCGAGCGCCTCCGCGTTGCGACCGAGCTGACGGAGCGTCGTGCCGATGTTGAGCAGGATCTTCGGGCTCGGAAAGACGCCGTACGCGGATTGGAAGCTCTCGAGCGCGTGGAGGTAATCACCGTGCAGCACCTGCTCGTTGCCTTTGTCGAGCAGCGTCTGCGCGTCGGACTTCTGGTCGGCGCGCGCCGAGCTCGTCGCCCCGAGCGCGGAGAAGAGCGCGATCAGCGCCGCGGCGATCCGTGGAGAGCTTCTTCTGGTCATGGGAGATCCGGCGTCGAAAGAAAGGAGACTCAGAGTTGCTCCGTGAGCGGTCCGACACCCGCGGGCGGGGACGAGCTCGACGGGGACGGAGGACGGCGACCGCTGTGCGCGGGCGAAGGCGCGGACCCGGCCGCCACGGGCGCGTGCGCGCTCTGCGCCGGCGCCGCAGGCTCGGTGGACGCGGCGGGCGGCGCGGGCGTCTCCGCGCTCTCGGACACGGTCGGCGCGGGCGAGACGGTCGGCGTCGTGGCGGCCTCTTCGGCCGCCCCTCGGTTCGGCGTCTCTCGCGTGGGCGCCGCGGTGATGACGTCGCTCGAGCCCGCGCCGCCGATCGACTTGTGCATCGACCGCGAGATCCCGAGCGCCGCTGCCGCCGCCACGCCGAAGAACACGAAGAGCCCGATCACGATACCGAGCGCGTGCGACTTCTTCGGCGCCGATCGATCCTGCGCCGTCGCGCGCACGTCGCTCCGAGCCGCTGCGTGCGAGCTCACGATCGCGATCTCGGTCCGCATCGGCTCGGGTCGCGGCGCCGGCATCTCCGTCGACGGGCGCGCCGAGAAGGTCGCGGGCCCCGTGCCGAGCACGGTCGCCGCCGAGGCGAGCGGGACGGGCAGCGAGGGCGCCGATCGCGAGACGCTGCCCGCGGCGCCCGTCGCGTTGAGCGCGCCTTGCGCGGCGCGGACGGCCTCGAGCATCGCCGCGGCGCTCGGGTAGCGGTGGGCCTTGTCGAAGGCGAGCGCGCGATCGATGACCTCCGCGAGCGGCGCCGGCACGTCCGGTGCGCGCTCGCGCGTCGGCCGCGCCGGATACATGATCGCCTTCGCCAAGACCTCCATCGCGGTCGTTCCGTCGTGAACGAAGAGGCCCGTCGCGAGGATGAGCGCGGTCGCTCCGACCGCCCAGATGTCGCTGCGCGCGTCGACCTCGCTCCAGCGCGCGCTCGCTTGCTCCGGCGGCATGAACGCCGGCGTGCCCATCGACGCGTGCGACGACGTCGCCGTGGCCGAGCTCGACCGCTCGAGCAGCCGCGCGATGCCGAAGTCGAGGACCTTGATCTCGCCCGACAGCGTCCGAAAGAGGTTCTCGGGCTTCAGATCGCGGTGCACGATGCCCGCGCCGTGCGCCACCACGAGCACGTCGAGCACCGAGGCGATCACCGAGAGCACCTCTCCGGCCGGCAGCGTCCCGCCCGCCCGCTCGCGATGATCTTCGAGCGACGCGCCCTCGAGCAGATCCATCACGAGGAACGCCGAGCCCGTCGCGTCGACGCCGTCGTCGAGGACCGACACGACCCCCGGGTGTCCGACCTTGTTCGCGACGTACCCCTCGCGGAGGAAGCGCTCGCGCATCTGATCGTCGCCGGAGTAAATCGCGTGGAGCACCTTCACCGCGGCGCGCTTGCCGTTGCGGTGGCGCGCCTCGTACACCGCGGCGGCGCCGCCGAGGCCGAGGAGCCTCACCAGCGTCCAGCGCTCCTGCAGGACCGACCCGACCCGCGCGCGTGCTCGCGCGAGGAACGGATCGTCAGGCTCGGTGGAGGCGTTGGCCATGGCGAAGAGCGACAGACTACCAGCGGGAGGTGCGGACTCCGAGTTTTCCCACGGAGCACGCCCCTCTTCACGCGGTGGCCGACCGGTCGAAGAGAGGCTCGTGCACGGGCAGTGCCGAGCCGCGCGCCCGCGATCGGCCGGGAATTTCGAGCGCGACCCTGCGGCGTCGGCTCCGCGGGGCGGAGCCCGCGTCGCAACGCGCTCCCCCGACGTCTTGAAATCGGCGTGTCATCGACCACGCCGAGGACCGTTCCTAGCCTGCGGGTCATGCGCCACGCCTCCGCTGCCCTGCTCGTCACGATCGCGCTCGCCTCGACGGCGTGTGATCGAAGGAAGACCCCCACCCGCGACACCTCGTCGGACGACGACGACGACGACCGCTCGTCACGACGATCGCGGCGGCACGACGAGGGAGACGAAGGCCGACCCAGCCGCTCGTTCAAGCTCGCGAGCTCGATCGTGAAGACCAACGGCACGATCGGCGTGACGTTCGACGCGCCTCTCCGCGCCCCGGAGGGCCAGCAGTATTGGATCACCCTCGTCGACGCGAGCCAGCCCGACTCGACGTACGGCGCCTGGCACTACCTGAAGAACGGCGTCACCGAAGATCAGCTCGCCGCAGGAGCGCCCGGCGAATACGAGGTGCGCTTCTACGATCTCCACCCGCGCACCAAGGACAAGGTGCTCACGCGGCAGCACGTCTCCGTCGTCGAGTGTGTCGCCGCGAGCGATTGCCCCGGCGCCGGCCCGCTCTGCGATCGTGGTCGCTGCGTCGGCGCGGGCTCGAGCCCCGTGCCCATCACCCCCGCCGGCCCGAACGACTTCTTGGCCGACGGCTGGCCGGCCGTGATCCCGCCGCCCGGCTCGAGCGCGCCCTCCACCGCCGAGTGGGCGGCCGTCCCGCGCGAGGTCACCGTCAAAGGATCGAGCGGGCTCAAGTGCGAGACGAAGGTCGTCCGCGAGTGGCTTCGCGTGAGCTGCCACGCGAACAGCCTCGGCGTTCCGGTCACGGTCACGCATCGCCCCGCGTTCGGGCAACAAGCCTTCACCTTCGTCGCGGAGGGATCGGTCGCGAGCGTCGTCGTGCAGATGATCCCGGGCAAGACCTACACGGCCGACTTCTCCTGGACCGGCCCCGACACGGGCACCTCGACCTACACGCTCACCGCCACGTGGATCAACGGCCGGCCGAACGCCGCGTTCAACGTCCCAGGAGGTTTCTGAGCCATCGCTGAGCCGATCCGAGGCCTCGAAGGTACATCCTCCCCGAACGCGTGCGCTCGCCGCCCTCGCCCCCCGCTCGGAGGATGATCCTATGAACACGACGAAAGCGTGGCTCCTCGCCACGTCCCTCTGTCTCACCGTCGGCTGCGGATCGTCCTCGGCCACAGGCGCGGGCGGATCGGGCAGCACCTCGGCCGACGCCGGGACCGGCTCCGGCGGCCCGGGATCGACGGGCGCGTCGATGACGAGCGGCGCGGGCAACGGCACGTCCACCGGCGCGGGCGGCAGCGGCCCGTCCACGTGGATCACGGGCAACCCCAACGGCTCGTGCACCGGTGGCGTCCCCGCGGGAGGTCAAGCGGTCGACACGTCGCACCCCGACCACGTCGTCGGGACCGGCACGCCCGCGAGCTGCACGAACGACGCCCTGCACGCCGCCGCGACGCAGGGAGGCATCGTCACGTTCGACTGCGGGCCCGACGCCGTCACGATCGCGGTGACGGCGACCGTCGATCTCCCGATCGACAAGGACACCGTGCTCGACGGCGGGCAGAAGGTGACGCTCGACGGCGGCGGCGCGGTGCAGATCCTCCGCTTCGACAGCCCGAACTTCCGCGCGAACGAGCACCGCCTCACGCTGCAGCACATCGCGCTCGCGAACGGCAAGGAGACGCCGACCGTGGCCATCCCGACGGCGCCCGCGCCGTGCTCGCAGGGCTTCAACGACGGCGAGGGCGGGGCGCTCTACATGCGCGACGGCAACCTCACCGTCATCGACGCGATCTTCGAGAACAACCAGGCGGCGCCGCTCGGCCCCGACACGGGCGGCGGGGCGCTCTACGTGCTCGGCAGCAAGCACGGCGGCATCCTGGTCCACAGCACGTTCAAGGGGAACCAGGCCTCGAACGCCGGCGCGGTGGGCGGGCTCTTCTGCCCTTGGGAGATCTACGACAGCCTCTTCGAGAACAACACCGCCGTTGGCAACGGTGCCAATTCGGACGACGCGACGAAGTGCTCGGCCATCAACAACGGTCAGCACGAGGTCGGCTCGGGCGGCAACGGCGGCGCGATCTACAGCGACGGGGCGTCGGTCGACGTGACCCTCTGCGGCGACGCGATCCTGAACAACGCCGCGGGAGCGAACGCGTTCGGCGGTGGGCTCTTCTTCACGAGCAACGACTTCGGCGGCACGCTCACGATCATCGACACGACGATGACCGGCAACACCGGCGGCCATTGGACGCAGGTGAAGTCGGGGAGCGTGACCGACGTCGGCACCGCCGTGGGCGTCAACGCGAAGAGCATCACGCTCCAGAGCTCCACGCTCCAGGGCGTGCCCTGAGCGAGCGCGCGAGGATCGGGTAGCCTCCGGAGATGCGGCCCGAACCTGCCTTCGCTCGTTCCCTCGTCGCGTGGGGCAACGCGATCCTCGCCGGCCGCGTCGCGCCCGACGCGTTCGACGCGTGGTGCTCGTCGTTCCGCTTCGTCGGGCGCGTGGCGTTCGTGGACGGTGAACGCCGCACGAGCCCCGTCGCGCCGTGGCTGCTCGCGCTCCGTGACGGGGGCGTCGCGCGCCTCGCGCTCGATCCGGGAGACACGCCGGGGTTCGAGCTCGTCGTCGCGTGCAGCGAGCGACCGATGTCGGCGTGGCGGCAGCGCTGGATCCGCCGCGAGGGCGTGAAGGAGGCGCCGTGGTTCGACGCGGACTTCACCCGTGAGCCTCCGCCCGCGGGGGCGCCGGCCGAGGGACGCGCGGTCCTCGCGGTGCTCGGCGATCTCGTCGCCGCGGCGTCCGGGCTCGTCGCGCTCGCGGCGCGCGCCGACCTCGGCGGGTGGGGGCACCACTTCGAGAGCGTCGTCGCCGCCGCGCGCGGTGAGGGCGTCGATCGCGCTTCGCCCCTGCCGCCCTCCGCGCCCGAGCCTGCGCGTCGGCTCGCGCACGCGGCGAACCTCGCCGACGTGTTCGGGGGCATGGGCTCGTGGAACGATTTCGCGCCGCTCGACGCGCCGGATCTCGAGGACGAGCGCACGCGCCATTCGAGCGCGCTCTACGACGCGGTCGGCGACGCGCTCGTCGCGACGGCCCACGCTTAGGGTGTCGCGAGCGCCTTGTCGATCGCCGCGAGGAGCTCCTTCCGAACCTCCTCTTCGAAAGGATCTCCGTCGACCGGGCTGGCTTCTTGTGCGCGCGCCTTCTCGAGGGCTGCGCGGCTGTCGGCGGGACCGATCGCGACGAGCGCACCGACGATGACGACCTTGGGGGCGCGCCCGACGCTCGGATCGGTGAGCTCCGCCTCGAGCGGACCGCGCGCCTTCGGATCGCCGGTCTCCCCGAGCGCTTCGTAGATCTGCAGGAGGTGCGCGGCGCTGTCCGCGCCGGGGTGCGCCTTCTCCTCCGCCAAGAGCGCGAGCAGGCGATCGACCGCGGCGTCCTTCTCGCTCCCGTCGGCCATCGCGCCGAGCTTGCCGAGCGCGTCGACGATGCTGAGCGCGCTGCCGCCCGCCGTCGCGAGATCGATCTTCGCGAGCTCCCCCACCGCGCTCGTGGCGCGCCGCGCGATGAGCGCCTTCGCCGCCTCGGTGACGACGACGGGATCGGCGCTGTGCAGGCTCGCGACGAGCGCGTCGGTGCCCTTCTGCGTGGGATCGTCGCTCGCGCTCCGCACGCCGAAGAGGGGGTCCTGCTCGTCGGTCGTCGGCCCGTCGGCCGACGGGCTCGCCGGGTGCGCGCGCGCCGCGGTCGGCGAGGACGCCGTCGCGGCCTTCGCGGGAAGGGCGGGATCGGGGCGCTGGCGCTCTCGCGCAGGCGGGCGATCGGGCTCGGTCTCCGCGCGATCCGTCGAGATCGATCGCGGCGCCTCGGGCGCGCCTCGGTGCGTCCACACGACGATCGACGCGATCGCGACGACCACCGCGCCTGCGCCGAGGAGCCGCGTCGACGCTCGCCCTTCGCCTCCGCTCGCCACGACCGCCATCGGCTCAGCAGCCGGCGAGGCTACAGTACATGCTCCGCATCTGCGTGAGCGACTTGCTCGGCTGGCCGTAGCGACCCGGCGGCAGCGAGGCCCACTCGTACGAGAGCTTCGACATCGCGTTCGAGAACTCCGAGGCCGTCATCGCGCGCGAGCTCGGCACGGTGACGTGACGCAGGCTCGTGATGAGGTACTGCGCGCCACGCTCCTGGTTCTCGGGCTCGAAGCTGTCGAGGTTCTGGGCGCTCTTCACCGAGCCCCACGTCGTCGTCAGGAACTGGTAGCGCCCCGCCGCGGTCGAGCACGAGCTGCCGAACTTGATGCACTGGTTCGGGTGCACCGCGCAGCTCTGGAACAGCTTGAACGAGAAGAGGACGTTGTAGCCGTCCTTCGAGTAGCCGCGCGTGCCCTCGGCGTACGCGATCGAGTCGTGCAGCGCCTTCTCGAAGTCGTTCACGGCGCCGTCGGCGCGGTTCGGATCGCACGTGCCCCCCGAGGGCTGCGGGCTCGATCCCCCCGATTGGACGACGACGTACTGGCGCGCCACCCAGCCGGTGTCGCCGCCCGCGCTCTTCACGTTGACCCAGCCGTTGCCGCCGCTCTTCGTGACGACGGTGACGAGGTCGCCGTTCGCGAGCACGTCGAGCACGGAGCTCTGCGTGCTCGCGCCGCTGCGGAGGTTCAAGCTCGACGCCGTCACGCGCAGGATGGTCCCCGCGTCGACGACGCTGTTCAGCGCCGACTCGCTGCCGGCGGCGTCGTCCGCTGCCGGGTCCGAGGATCCCGGCGCGCAAGCGGAGAGAGCGAGGAGACTGGAGGCGAGGAGGAGGGCTCGAGCTGCACGCATCGGGTCCCACCTCTGCAAGCGGGGGGCCGAACTGCGCTCGTCGCGCCAAATCCCCTCGAATCAGAGCGTTTCGAGGCTCACAGGGGGCTTCGAGGTGCTGGCTCTCTCTTGCACTTGGTGTGCACGTCTTGTGCACTTTGGGAGCGCGAAGCTTCGGGCTCGACGGGCGCGGGCGGATCGGGCGGTCGTGCTAGCTTCGTCCGCGTGGGGAGGCGGCGACACGACGAGGCGGCTGGGCTCTGCCTCTTCGCGCTCGGCGCGTGCGCCGCGCCCCTGCCCGCGCCGCCGCCCGTCGTGCGCGCCCGCACCTCGGTGGCGACGGGCTCGGCGACGCCTGTCGAGCCGAGCCTGAGGATCGAGGGCGAGGGGCTCGCGCCCGTGCGCGACATCGCCTTCGCGCGCGCGGGCGCGACGCTCTTCGTGCAGCGGGAGGATCGCAGCGTCGAGGCGTGGGATGTCTCGCACGCGGTGCAGCTCGCTCGCGCACCCGCCGGCGCTCCGCTCACCGGTCCGCTCAGCGACGCGCCGTTCGGGAGCGAGGTCGCGCCGGCGGCTCCGTCGCGAGTCGTCGTGCTCCCGCCGCTCGATGGGGTCGACGATGCTCGACTCGTCACCTGGCTCGCGTCGCTCCGCGTCGTCGTCGAGCGTCGCGACGCATCGCTCGTGCTCTCGCCGCCGGAGGGCCTGGAGCTCGTCGTGAGCCCGGACGCGCGCGTCGTCGTCGCCCTCGAGGGTTGGAGGGCGCGCGTCGCGCACCGCGTGGCGCACGCCCACTTCGACGTCACCGGTTGGAACGAGGGCTACTCGAGCCGCTTTGGCTACGACGGCGATCACACGACGTGGCCAGGCACCGTCACCGCGAGCTTCGGTCCGCTCCCCGACCAGCTCGCGCTCGTCTCCACGGCGCAGCGAAGCCGCTACTTCGCGTACGCGTCGACGCGGCTCTACGATCCGCGCACTGGGCGGCTCGTCGCCGCGTTGCCCGACGAGACCTGTCAGCCGAACGCGCTCGCCTGGAGCCCCGGCGGAACGCTCATGGCGCGCAACGAGTGCGAGGGAGGCTCGATCCTCCTCTCCGACACGGCGAGCGGCCGTGCGCTCGCGCCGATCGCAGGGCGCCCACCCTTTCGCTTCGCGTCGGAGGACGTGATGGCGGCGGCCCTCGGCTTCGGTGCGCGCGTCACGCGCATCTCCGACGGACGGTCGCTCGTCGCGATCCCCGGCCCCCCGATCTTCCGCGCGGTCTCGGTCGCGAGAGACGACACGCGCTTCGCGATCCTCTCCGACGACGGCCTCGACGTGTGGGATCCGTCGAAGCCGCCCTACGTGCGTCACGTCGAGGACGCGGACCTCACGAGCGCGGAGCTGCGCCGCTCCGCGAGCGGTCGCTTCGTCTCGTACGAGCGCGAGCCGGGCAAGCGCGCGCTCGTCGATCTCGCCTCCGCGACGCGGGAGATCCTGCCGTCGAGAGTGGCCTTCGACCCGTCTCACGACGCGATCGCGATCGCGGGCGAGAGAGGCCTCGTCGTGCGCGACCTGGCGAGCGCGAGGGAGTCCGATCCGATCGCCCTCGACGGCACGCGCTCGTCGAAGCTCGGCGTCGCGGCGCTCGCGTACACGCCCGACGGTGCATTCGTGGTGGCGCTCCTCAGCGATGCATCGCTCCGCTTCCTCGACGCCACCGGTCACGCCGCCGGATCGACCGGGCCCGTCGATCGTGCGGGCTGTCCGACCTCGGAGCTCCATTTCCCGAAGCCCGGGGTCGTCCGGATCGGCTGCGCGACGGCGACGTATGCTCGCAGCGTGCCGAAGGGCGAGCCCGTCGCCGATGCTCCGTCGGACGAGCCGACGCCGCCGGTCGCCCCCCCGTTCTCGCCGCCGATCGTCGAGGCGCTGATCGCGAAGACGCAGCGGCCCGTCGGCCTCGGCACCGATCTCCTCCTCGCCGCGCTCGATCCTCCGCTCCTCGTGCGTCGCTCCGACCGTCGCCTCGTCTCGCTCCACGCGTTCGCCGTCGGAGCTGGGCGCGCGGTGGTGGTGCTCGACGAGAGCGGCCACTGGGACGCGAACGAGCTCGGCGCGACCCTCGTACACGTCACGCGCGCGGGGATCGACGACGACGCCGAGAAGACGCGCCGCCACGTCCCGGGCCTGCTCACCCGCTTCGTCCGAGGCGACTCGATCGTCGACCGGCCTTGAGCGTCGGCCGAAAGACAGGGGAAACGGAGCCTCGCCCGCAAATTCGGGTGACGCGTCGTCAGGATGTACCCAAGCTCCACGTCGTGACCGCCCCTCGATGAGCCCTTCGAACCTCGGCATCCTCCTCCGCCTCGCGTGGCCCATCGTCATCACCCGCGCGACCCAGGTGGTGATCGGCTTCTGCGACGCGGCGATGGTGTCGCCGCTCGGCGAGTCGGCCCTCGCCGCGACGACGACGGGCGCCCTCAACTCGTTCACGCTCCTCATCCTGCCGATGGGCGTCGTGTTCATCGTGTCGAGCTTCTCGTCGCAGCTGTTCGGCAAGGGCGACGTCGCGGGCGCGCGACGCTACGGCTTCTACGGCCTCGCCGTCGCGCTCGCGACCGAGGCGGTGTGCCTCGCGGGCGCCTTTCTCGCGCCGAGCGCGCTCGCGCACCTCGGCTACACGCCCGAGGTGCGCGGGCTCATGGCCGAGTACCTCGGTGCGCGCCTGCTCACCGGCGGCGCCGCGATCGGCCTCGAGGCGCTCGGGAACTACTATGGCGGCGTCGGCAACACGCGGCTGCCGATGATCGCGTCCGTGCTCGCGATGGTCCTCAACGTGGCGCTGAGCTGGCTCTTCATTCGGGGTCACCTCGGCGCGCCGGCCCTCGGCGTTCGCGGCACCGGCGTCGCCGCGGCGGTCGCGACCTTCGTCGCCTTCGCGTTCCTCCTCGTCTGCTTCCTCCGCCAGATCGGCGCGCCCGCGGCCCCCGAGGCGAGCGAGCGGCGCCCGCTTCGTCTCTCGGAGCTCGGGCGAATGCTCCGCTTCGGCCTGCCCTCCGGCTTCAACTGGTTCTTCGAGTTCCTCGCGTTCACCTTCTTCGTGAACGTCATCGTCGCCGGTCTCGGCACCACGGGCCTCGCGGCGATGATGGCCGTCATGCAGGTGAACTCGATGTCGTTCATGCCCGCGCTCGGCCTCGCCACGGCTGGCTCGATCCTCGTCGGACAGTCCATCGGCGCGAACAAACACGACGACGTCCCCGCGATCGTGTGGCTCACGATGCGCGCGACCGCCACCTGGCAAGGCCTCGTCGGCCTCTCGTATCTCGTGGTGCCGACGCTGTGGCTCGCCGCGTTCGTTCGATCCGGCGCCGACTCCTCCCGCTTCGTCGACGTCGGCAAGCGCATGCTCGTCCTCTCCGCCGCGTGGCAGCTCTTCGATGCCGCCGCGAACACGCTCGGCGAGGCCCTGCGCGCCGCCGGCGACACCGCGTTCTCGCTCTGGGCGCGCATCGTCCTCGCGTGGGTGGTGTTCGTTCCGGGCGCGTGGCTCTCGGTGCGCGTGCTCCACTTCGGTGAGCTCGGGGCCATCTCGGCGCTCGCCCTCTACATCGGGCTGCTCGCGATCGTGCTCGGCCTGCGCTTTCGAAGGGGGCGTTGGCGCACCTTCGATCTCGCGGGCGCGGAGCCCGCGCTCCCGCTCGCGCCGCCGAGCGACGACCTCGCCTGAGCGCGGACGACCCGCGCGCGCTCCGGCGGATCGTCGTCGTCGGTCGATCGTCGCGTATCCTGTCGAGCCATGCTCCAACCCTTCACCGACGACGTCTTCACCGACACGCGCCTCGCGAAGTTCTTCGGCGTCGAGTGCAACTCGCGGATGACGGTGATTCGCCTCGAGAGCGGCGGGCTCTTCGTGCACTCGCCCGTCGCCCTCGACGACGCGACCCGGCGCGAGGTCGACGCGCTCGGCGAGGTGCGCGCCGTCGTCGCTCCGAGCCTCTTTCACCATCTGCACGTCGGCGCGTGGATGCAGGCCTATCCCAAGGCCTATTTCGCGGCGTGTCCCGGGCTCGAGTGGAAGCGCGCCGACCTCGCGTGGAGCGGCGTGCTCGGCGACGTGCCTCACCCGATCTGGGCGAGCGAGATCGAGCAGATCTACTTCTCCGCTCGCCGAGAGAACGAGGTCGACTTCTACCTCCCGCGCCGGAAGCTGTTCGTCTGCGCCGACGCCCTCCTCAACATCTCGACCATCGACGATCGCACGACGCGGCTCGTGGCGCGGCTCATGGGCAACCTCGAGCCTGGCCAGGGGTTCCTCGAGCCGCTGATGATCCGCGACAGAGCGCTCGCGCGCCGGCAGGTCGATCGCATCCTCGCCTGGGATTTCGATCGATCGATCCTCTCGCACGGATCGATGATCGAGCACGACGCGCGCGAGGTCGTGCGCCGCGCCTACGCGTGGCTCTGAGCGCGTTCGCGCTGCGCGATCACTTCGCGGTGATGTGGAGCGAAGCCACCACGCGATCGAGCTCGGGCGGCGGCGGAAAGCGCTCGTCGCGGAGGACCATCGCGAAGACGACGCGCGTCGGCGTCACGACGCCCCGGGCCATCCCCGTGAGCTCGCGGGCCATCGGGTTGATCGAGGTGTGCGCGCGAAGCCGGATCGGGGCCGATCGCTCCGCGCGGAGCGGCTCGGGGATGCGCGCCGCCGGGCCGGTCTCGACCATGTCGGAGCCGTTGGCCTGCCACATCGCGTCAAGCACGGCCTCGGGCGGATCGGTGAACCCGTACGGCGCCTCGAAGTAGGCGACGATGACCGACAGGGCGCCGTTCGAGGCCGAGACCATCTTCGCCGTTCCAGGCGCGCCGTCGGGTCCCTTCACCGACGGGTTCGTGACCTTCGGCGTGCCGGGGACGAGGACGTCGAACCAACCGGCCTGCGTCACCCGCGAGAGGCCGCCCTCGGGCGCCGCGATCGAGACGGGCTCGCTCGGGACACGGATCGTGGGCAAGCAGGCGGGGAGCAGCGAGAAGGCGAGGAGCGCGAGCGCGCGACGGATCGAGGAACGCACGCGACATCGATACCAAACATCGGGTCGCGAGGCCGCCCCGGCGGTGTGACCGAAGCGTGCTCGGCGCCGCGCGCGCCGCTCGCCCGCTCCCGTGCCCTCGGTGCAGACTCGAGTCCGCAGTCGGCGTGCGCCGAGTCTTCACCCCGCCCGCGCCTCCGACGATCGTCGCGCCTCGCCGCGAGGCAGAGGCCGCGTTTTCCTGCGCCACGGGCTCGCCGACGACCTCTCTCGCGAGAGGCACGCCCGATGCACACGCTGGGCGCATGCGAGCCGCGTTCCTTCTCGGGGAGACCACGATCGACCGATCCCACGCGGCGAAGGCCCTCGTCGCGCTCGCGATGGCGGTCCTCGGAGGCTGCTCGAGCGCGGCGACGACGGGCGCCGGCGGCAGCGGCGCGACGGGAG
Source organism: uncultured Polyangiaceae bacterium (assembly GCA_964467935.1). Lineage (GTDB taxonomy): Bacteria > Myxococcota_A > Polyangia > Polyangiales > Polyangiaceae > CAYYKK01. The sequence goes on along the minus strand of CAYYKK010000034.1, from coordinate 2,328 downwards.
GACCGAGCGTCGGAACGGGGGCGAGCGCAGGAGGAGCGGGGGCGAGCAGCGGCACGTCGTCGAGCGTGAGCAGCGGCTCTGGACCCGTCACTCCGCCGGCCGATCTCATCGCGCCCGAGCGCATCACGCGCTGGGATCCGGGCGTCGGCAGCGACGCGCAGCTCCATCTCCCGCTCGGCGCGGACGGGTTGCCGACGCGCACCACGATCTGCGCCTCGCTCGATCCGGGCGCCGACATCCAGGCGGCGATCGACACATGCCCCGAGGGTCAGGTCGTCGCGCTGCACGCCGGAACGTTCACGATCGCCAAGACCCTCACCCTGACGAAGGGCGTCGTGCTGCGCGGCGCCGGCTCGAGCGGCGCGCCTTCGGGCACCACGATCGTGAAGACCGGCGGCGAGAGCGTGATCGCCATCGGCACGGCGCGCGACTCGATCTGCTACGGCGGCACGGGCACGCCGCTCACGGTCGACGCGGCGAAGGAGTCGAAGACGATCACGATCGGCGCGAGCGCGAGCGACTTCTCGCCCGGAGATCTCGCGCTCGTGGATCTCGTCGACGACGCGCAGATCGACGAGGGCGATTGCCCCTACTTCAAGCGCGTCGACCATCGATCGGTCAGCCAGCGCGTCGAGATCGCCTCCGTGGACGCGGCGGCCGGCACCGTGACCCTCGACGCTCCGCTCCATTGGGACTTCAAGGCGGGTGACCCCTACCGCGCCGAGATCACCCGCGTGACCGAGCCGGTGGTGCGCTTCGCCGGCGTGGAGAGCTTGCGGCTGAAGGGCGGATCGAACCCCGGCTACAACGGCCAGATGGCCGGCGGCATCGACATGTCGAACGCGGCGCACGCGTGGGTGAAGGACGTCCAGACCGACGAGACGATCGGGGGCATGCACGTCTCGATGACGGGCACCTACCGATCGGTCGTGCGCGACAGCTACCTCCACCACTCGGCCGATTACGGCTTCGGACACGATTGCTACGGCGTCGTCCTCCGGTGCGGCGCGGCGGAGAACCTGATCGAGAACAACGTCGTCCGCTACATGAACAAGCCCATCCTTTTCAACGTGAGCGGCGGCGGGAACGTCGTCGGCTACAACTACGCCGACAACTCCTGGGCCTCGCCCGCCGAGTGGCAGGAGGTCAACGTCGACTGTCATTGCTCCTTTCCGCACATGGAGCTGATGGAGGGCAACTGGGCGCCGCACATGGGCGCGTCGACGACGCACGGGAACGCAGGGTATCTCACCTACTATCGCAACTACGCTTCGAGTAAGTTCGCTTCCCCCGTGGTCGCGGGCGCCGACGTCACGCAGACCGGCAACGTCACCGCGCTCGAATTCGACGGCGGGGACGTGGGCATGAACGTCCTCGGCAACGTGCTCGGTGAGGACGGGGTGAGCCAGGTGCTCGACGCGACCGACAGCGGCCCGCGGTCGATCTTCGAGATCGGCGCGAACGGCGCGGGCGTGAGCGACGTGGCGATGACCTCGCTCTTTCGTCACGGCAACTTCGACTACGTCGGTCACGCGGTGTCGTGGGACGCGAAGACGACGAGCCACACGCTGCCCCCGTCGTTCTACCTGTCGTCGGCGCCGGCGTGGTGGCCCGCCAGCACCCCGTGGCCGTGGGTCGGTCCGGACGCGACGCCGATGGTCGGCGTCCTGCCGGCGAAGGCCCGCGCCGACGCGATGCCCTGACCCGATCGGTCTTCTCGAGGGCCCGAGGGTGCGACGCGCGAGAAAAGCGCCCACGGGTGCACTAGCATGCTCCTCGTGGACCTCGTCCCGGGCCGCGTGATCGCCGATCGCTATCGCCTCGAGACGCCCCTCTCGTCGGGCGGCATGGGGACGATCTGGGTCGCGACCCACCTCCTGCTCGACGTGAAGATTGCGGTGAAGTTCATGGCCGACGCCACGACGGGGCGCGCGCGGTTCGAGCGCGAGGCGAAGGCGGCCGCGCGCCTCACGAGCCCCAACGTGGCGCGCACGATCGACTACGGCGTCGACGGCGACACCCCCTACATCGCGATGGAGCTGCTCGTCGGCGAGTCGCTGGAGGCGCGCCTCGCGCGCGAGCGGACGCTCTCCGTCGCGCAAGCGTCGCAGGCTTTGCGACAGATCGCGCGCGGTCTCCACGAGGCCCACGAGCACGGCATCGTGCACCGCGACATCAAGCCGGCGAACCTCTTCTTCGCGCGGGCCGGCACCGAGGAGGTCGTGAAGATCCTCGACTTCGGCATCGCGAAGGACACGCGCGGCGTCCTCGTCGACGAAGAGACGAAGAGCGGCACGATGCTCGGCTCGCCGCACCACATGAGCCCGG
>CAYYKK010000033.1:0-34871 GCA_964467935.1 uncultured Polyangiaceae bacterium | reverse complement strand
CCGCGGCCGGCCGCAGTCGAGCGCGCCGAGGCGCCTTCGTGCGAGACCATCCGCGCCGCGGTCCCCCGCGTCTCGCCGCGCGCCGCGATCGATCCGCCCGTTCCTCCCATCGAGTCGCCCGAGGCGCTCGACGCCTTCTACCGAGCGCTGGCGCGCCTCGCGCGCGGCGAGGCGACCGATCACGTTCGCATCGCCGTCTTCGGCGACTCCAACCTCACGATGGACTTCCCGACCGGCCACCTGCGCCGCGCGCTCCAGGCCCGCTTCGGCGACGGTGGGCACGGGTTCGTCGCGCTCGGCAAGCCGTGGAGCCACTACCGCCACATGGACGTTCGGCACGACGTCGTCTCCGGATGGCGCGCGTACGCCGTCACCACGTCGCCGACCGGCGACGGGCTCTACGGGATCGGCGGGATCGCCGTCGAGAACCGGTGGCAGGGCGCGGTCACCTTCGCCGCGACCGCGCCCGAAGAGGCGCCCGTCGGCACGCGCGCGGGGCGCTTCGACGTGTTCTTCCTCACGCGACCGCGCGGCGGGGACTTCGAGGTGCGCGTCGACGGGATCTCCCGAGGCCGCACGTCGACGCGCGCGCCCGAACGAAGGATCGGGATCACGCACGTCGAGGCGGAGGACGGCCCGCACAAGGTCGAGGTGATCTCGCGGAGCCCCGAGGTGGTGCGCCTCTTCGGCGTCGCGCTCGAGCGCGAGACGAAGGGCATCGTCATCGACACGTTCGGCGTCGGCTCGCTCAACACGAAGACGATGACGCGCTACGACCCGACGCTCGTCACCGAGATGCTGCGCGCGCGCCGGTACGATCTCATCGTCTACATGACGGGGGCGAACGATCTCTTCACGATGGACGCCGTGCCGAGCGCGCTGCACGCCCTCCTCGCGACCCAGCGCGAGGCCCTCCCAGACGTCTCGGTGTTGATCCTCACGCCGGCGGATCGCGGACGAGGTCGCTCCTTTCCGCCGACCCTCCGCGTCGTCGCGCAGCGAAGGACGCTCGCGAAGGCCGAAGGCGCCGCGTTCTGGGACCTCTGGTCGGCGATGGGCGGCCGCGACTCGATGAAGCGCTTCGTCGAGCAGAAGCTCGCGTTCGACGACGCCGTCCACTTCACCGACGACGGCGGATCGTTTGTGGCCGAGCGGCTCGATCACGCCCTGATGGAGGGCTTCGCCGCGTACCTCTCCGCGCACCCGAGCGAGGCCTGCGCCGCGTCGGACGCTCGCGCTCTGACGCCGGCGCGAGCGCGCTGAGCGCCGCGGACCGGCGACGATCCCGGCCGCTCAGGGCTTCGTCGCGGTCGAGCCGCTCGTGGCGCTCGCGGCGCCCGCCTGCTCGTACTTCCGCTCGCGCGGCGCGACGAGGCTCACGTCGACCTCGTCGGTGACCGTCACCGTGCGGCCGGCCGACGCATAGCTCACCTCGCGGACGAACTCGACGTCGTGCGGACCGTCGCCCCCGGCCTTGTGCCGCGCGAGCGTGGTCCGCTGGAAGCGCTCGTCGTCGCGCTTCGGGAAGGCCTTCTTGTAGTGCGCGCCGCGGGACTCGTCGCGGCGACGCGCGCCCTTCGCGACGACGCGGGCGAGCACGAGCATGTTCTCGAGGTGTCGCACGAAGGGCGCGCCTTGGTTCACCCGCGTCGAGACGTCGGTCGAGCGGGCGCGCTTCACGCGCTCGTGAAGCGCGTCGAGCGAGTCGAGGACGCCGTCGAGCACGGCGTTGTCGCGCTCGATGGTGCAGTCTCGCAGCATGAGCTCCCCGAGCTCTTGGTGCAGGCGGTACGGGTTCTCCGCGCGATCGTCGTCTTGGTTCTGCGTGAGGATGCGCGCGTAGTCGTCCTCGGCGCGCTTCTCCGCGCGGTCGAAGATCGATCGCGGCAGGTCGTGCACCGACGACGTCATGCTCGCCCGGTAGCTCGCGACGGCCGGCCCCGTCAGCATGCCGCCGTAGATGCACGAGAGGAGCGAGTTCGCGCCGAGGCGATTCGCCCCGTGGTACTGGTAGTCGACCTCGCCCACGGCGTAGAGGCCCGGCACGCTGGTCGCGTGGTTGCGCGGGGAGCCCACGACCGGCGCGCCGCGCCCGTCTCGCTCGAAGTCGACCCAGAGCCCGCCCATCGAGTAGTGCACGGCCGGGAAGACCTTCATCGGGTTCGTGTAGGGATCGACGCCGACGAACTTCTCGTAGATCTCGAGGATGCCGGCGAGCTTCTGCCGGAGGATCCGCTGATCCTTGTGGGTGAGATCGAGATACACCTCGTTCTCGTTCTTACCCGTATCTGCGTTGTAGATGCCGCGCCCCTCGTGGAAGCACGTCTGGAAGATCGCGCGCGAGGCGATGTCGCGCGGCACGAGGTTGCCGTAGCCGGGGTACATCCGCTCGAGCAGGTAGTCGCGCTCCCGCTCGGGGATCTCGCGCGCGCTGCGCTTGTCGCGCGGATCCTTCGGCACCCAGACGCGGCCGCCTTCGCCGCGCGCGCTCTCGGAGATGAGCCGGAGCTTGTCGGCGCCGGGGATCGCGGTGGGGTGGACCTGGATGAACTCGCCGTTCGCGTAGACGGCGCCCTCCTGGTAGACCTCGCTCGCGGCCGTCCCCGTGCAGATGACGCTGAGGGTCGAGCGCCCGAAGAGGATGCCGGGACCGCCCGTCGCGAGGACCACGGCCTCGCCGGGGAACGCCCGGATCTGCATCGTCTTCAGGTCTTGCGCGACGGCGCCGACGCAGGTGCCCGCGTCGTCGCGCACGGTGCCGAGGAAGTCCCAGAACTCGAACTTCCGTACGCGCTTCTCGCCGGGGATGACGACGCCGTGGTCGTCGGTCACGTCGGCGACCTCGAATCGGCGCACCTGCTCGTCGAGCGCGTAGAGCAGCTGCTGACCCGTCGTCGCGCCGGCGAACGCCGTTCGGTGGAAGAGGGTGCCGCCGAAGCGGCGGAAGTCGAGGAGGCCCTCCGGCGTGCGATTGAAGGGCACGCCCATGCGATCGAGCATGTGGACGATGCCGGGCGCCGCCTCGGCCATGCCGAGCACGAGGGGTTGGTTCGCGAGGAAGTCACCGCCGTACGCGGTCTCCTCGAGGTGCACGCGGGGGCTGTCGCCTTCGCCCTTCGTGTTCACCGACGCGTTGATCCCGCCCTGCGCGCACACCGAGTGCGAGCGCTTGACCGGGACGAGCGAGAGCAGATCGACCGGCACGTTGGCCTCGGCGAGCTTGATCGTCGTCATGAGGCCGGCGAGGCCACCGCCGACGACGACGACGCGCCTGACCTTGCCGCTCTCGCTCTTCACGCTCGTGACCGACGCCATGCGGACCTCGTGCTCGGATGGAACCCTACCGCGCGCCAGCGGGCGCGGGCGCCCCGGCAGCCGGGCTCGGCGACGCCGGCAGCGCGGCGTTGGATGGAGATGCGGAGTCGCCGAGGACCTCGGGGCAGGAGCGTGCGCGCGCGATGGGCGCGTCGGCGGGCGTCCCGAAGACGGCGATGCGTGCGCCGGTCGCGAAGTAGATCGCCGTGTTCGCGCCGAGCAGAAAGACGACCGCGCCGCAGAGGCCGAACACGGTCGCGCTGAGGCGCTGCGAACGGCGCGTGGGCGTGATGCCCCACGAGAAGCAGAAGCCCCAGAGGCCGTTCGCGAGGTGAAAGACGCACGCCGCGATGCCGAAGACGTAGCCGATGGCGACGAGCGGGACGCCGCCCACGACGGAAGACATGTCCCGGCAGAGCGCGCCGTAGAACTGCTCCGGGGCGAGGCGACCCGTGACCTTCGGCAGCCAGAGCTCCGAGAGGTGCCAGCCGATGAACGCGAACGCCAAGAGGCCCGTCACGCGCTGCGCGACGTACATCCAGTTGCGATTGTGCGGGTACGCGCCGACGTTCGGGCGCCCCTCGAGCGCGATCTTCACGCCGTAGAGCGCGTGGAAGAGCAGCGGGCCGAGCACCGTGAGCGCCTCGACGATCGGCAGGTAGGGGATGGCCTGGATGTCGAGCACCGCGTGCTCGAACGAGGCCTCGCCCGAGAGAGCGCGCGCGTTCGTGAACAGGTGAAACAGCACGAACAAGCCGACGGGCACGACGCCGCTCAGCGAGTGGAGCTTGCGGAGCAGGAACCGCCGTCGCGTCCGGTCGAACGAGCTCGTCTCGGCGGCGCTCTGCACGTGTCGGGCTTACGGGACGGGCGTACCGACGTCAAGGAGAGGCGGGCGACGGCCCCCCGTGCGATAGTGACGCGACCGTGAGCGAGGCACGATCGAAGGCGCTCTGGTTCGTGGTCGAGCCGAGGGGAACGATCTCCACGAGCAACGACCACGGCCGCACGCACCTGCGCGAAGCGCTGCGCGGGCGCGGACACCCGACGGCGAAGCGCGTGCTCGGTCTCGACTACAGGGCGCTCGCGGCGCTGGGCGCGCGCGGCGGCGAGGTCGTCACCGACGCAGGGCTCCTCGTCGAGGTCGAGCCGATGTTCGCCGAGTCGGGCAGGGTCTCGGCGCTGCTCGTGCGTGCGGAGCCGCCGGACGGCTCGCGCGCGCGTGCCCCTGCATCGCACAAGCGCGACCGCGCGCGCGGCTTCGCGCGGATCGCGGGGAGCGATCCGACCGTGCGCATGGCGCTCGGGCTCGCCGAGCGCTTCGCGCGGGCCTCGTTGCCGATCCTCGTCGTGGCGGAGCCGGGCGCCGGGACGCGCGATCTGGTCCTCGGGATCCACGCCGAGAGCGCGCACCGAGACGAGCCGTTCGTGCCGCTCGATCCCTCGAGCATCGAGCCCGGCTTCGTGAAGAGCGCGGTCCTGATCGGGCTCGCGAGCACGGGAGGGACGCTCTTCATCGAGGGCCTCGAGGACGTGCGCGTCGAGGTGCAGGACGAGCTGCTCGCCGAGCTCGAGCACGGCGCGCTGCACGAGGTCCTCTTCGTCGGCTCGGTGCGCTCGAGCCCCCGCGCCCTCGTCGACGCGGGGCTCGTGCGGCGACCGCTTCATCAAGCGCTCCGCGCCGCGACCATCACGCTGCCGCCGCTGCGCGATCGCACCGACAAGGTCGCGCTGGCCGAGCGCATGCTCGCCGAGATCGCGCCCGCCGCGACGCTCTCCGCGGCGGCGCGCAGCGTGATCGAGCGGCATCGCTTCCCCGGAAACCTCCTCGAGCTCGAGGGCGCCCTCGAGCACGCGAGCGCCCTCAGCGACGGCGTGGTCGAGCCTCGGCATTTCCCGGAGGAGATGCTCGATCGCGAGAGCGTGTCGCCCGGCCCCGCCGGGACGAAGCTCGGCGCCGAGCGCGCGGCGATCGAGGAGGCGGTGCGGTTCGCGGCGGGCAACATGAGCGTCGCGGCGAAGCGGCTCGGCGTCGCCCGCAGCACGCTCTACCGGATGCTCGAGCGCCACGGGATGGTGCGCCCGTGATGCGCTCGGGGCGGCGCGGCGGGCGCGCGGGGGCGATCGGCGCCATCGCGATCGCGATCGCGGCTTGCTCGAGCAGCAAGGCCCTGCCGGTCCCCGATCTCGCGGAGAGCCTCCACGCCCAGGAAGAGTTCCAGCCGATCCGCGCGAAGTGGGAGCACACCGACACGAAGGGGCGCGTCGGCCTCCGACCGGCGCTCGAGCGCTACGTGCGCGTCCACCCGCAGGATCCGACGACGCGGACGGCCACGGCGATGCTGGCCCTCGCCACCCTGCTCGACGGCGACGTCGAGAAGGGCGGCGTGCTCGCCGCTCGGCTGATGATCGGCGCCGAGGGCGTCTCCAAGGACATGGCGATCGTCACGCTCGGCGCCGTCGCGCGCAGAAAGGGCCACGCGAAGGACGCGCTCAAGCTCCTCGAGCCGCTCTTCGGGAAGGTGCTCGACCCGTGCGCGCGCGGCGTGCTCAACGAAGAGATCGTCGTCGCCGCGATCGACGCGGGCAAGCTCGACGACGCGGTGAAGTACCTCCGCGGCTGGATCGTGCGCGCGAACGACGAGGAGCGCGACGAGGTGGAGGCGCGCGTCACCGCGCTCATCGCGAAGCTGCCGAAGGACCCGCTCGTCGGCCTCGTCGAGTCGGCGTACGGGACCGACGAGATGAAGAGCCCGCTCTTGCGCATCGCCGCCAAGCGCCTGTCGGCGATCGCGATCGAGACGCGTGACGGGGTGCTCGCCCGGCTGCTCGTGACGAAGGCGGGCCCGATCCTCGGCGATCAGGCGGACGAGGTCGCGCGCGTCGCCGCCAAGACGGCGGCGATCCACCTCGAGACGAACACCGTCGGCCTCCTGCTGTCGCAGCGAGGCGAGGAGCAGCGCCGCCGGAGCCTCGACGTCGCCCAGGGGTTGGCGCTCGCGCTCGGCCTCCCCGGCTCGACGGCGCGCCTCGTCTCGCGAGACGATCAGGGCGATCCGGCGAAGATCGACGAGGCCCTCGCCCTGCTCAACGCCGACGGCGCGGCGGTCATCGTCGCCGGCATCGACGCGCGCGAGTCGAACGCCGCCTTCGACTACGCGGAGCGCACGGGCGTACCGATCGTGCTGCTCCGCCCGCCGGACCGGATCCTCGATCCCGCCGGGCACGTGTTCGTCGTCGGCGACGCCCCGCTCGCGTCGCGAACGGCGCTCGTCGACGCGGCGATCCGCGGCGGAAAGGGTCGCGTCGCGCTGATCGTCGGGGATCGCTCCGAGAGCGACGCCCCTCCCGCGGGAACGGACGGCGGCGTCGTCGCGGTCCAGCCGTGCGGGGCGCCCCTCGATTTCGCGCGGGCTGCGGGCGCGACGGCGCTGCTCGTCGACGCCGGACCGGTGTGCACGCGCGAGGCCGCCGACGGCAGCTCCCTCACCTTGGCGCTCGGCCTCGACGCTCCTGCGAGCCTCGACGCGCGGTTTCGAGCACGCGCGGGTCGATTCCCGATCGGCGCCGGCACCGGCGGAGGCGACGCGGATCTCGCGACCTTCTTCGAGCGCTCGTCGGAGCCGCCTTCTTGGTGGGCCGGCCTCGGGCACGACGCGGGCAAGCTCGCGTGGGCGGCGGTGAGCGCGCTGCCGAGCAAGACCGCCACCGATTCGCGAGCGATCGCGGCGCGGAAGGAGACGCTCACCGGGCTCGTCGCGGCCGCGAACGAGCCCTTGTGGACCACGACGGCGCGAGGCTTCGCAGGAGGCCGCGCGCTCGCCCGCGACATCACGGTGGAGGAGCGGAAGACGCCCGAGGCGCGGGAGCGGCGGGCTCCTTCCGGACCCAGAGCGCCCAAGCGATGAAGAGCGCTTGGAAGGGCAGGCGCGCCCACGCCGCCCACGACGGCAGAGGATGGGCGGGGTCGAGATCGAGGTGGTTCACGGCCATGTTCACGTTGGCCGGAAACACCGCGACGTAGAGCGCCGCGAGCCCGAGCCCCGCCCAGGGTCGGGCGCGGGGCACGAGCAGGGCGCCGCCGAGCAGGATCTCGAAAACACCACTCAGATACACGAGAAGCTCCGCTGCAGGAAGCTGGGCTGGGACGATGCGCACGAACGGAGCGGGATCGACGAAGTGCAGCACGCCGACGCTCATCATCGCGAGCGCGAGCAGCCAGCGGAGGACGGCGCGAGCGAGCCCGCCCCGTCCTCGCCCCCGGCCGCGCTCGAACGGCGCGGTCACGGCAGCGGGCCCGGAGGCCCTGCGGCCCACACGCCGCCACCGTAGCTGCCCGCGCCGAAGCCGACCCCGACGCCGACGCCGACGCCGACGCCGACCGCGTTGCCGCGCTCGGGGGCGCCTTGGTACTTGAGGGTGAGCAGATGGGTCACGAGCGTGCACGCGAGCGCCATCTGCTGGCTGGCGCCGCATCCGGCCCAAGCCCCGAACGCCTCTCGCTCACCGTTCGGCCCGAAGTGCGTCACCTGACCGTCCGGCGCGACGGCGATCCACGCGACGTCCCACCCCGGGAGCGACGCCGTCACGGATCCGACCCGGCCGAGATCGCGCTCGTTCGGCCCCGCGAGGCGGCCGTCGGGCTCGAGCACGGCGATGGGCTCGTTGTCCTCGTCGAAGACGCGACCGGCGCGGTCGAGGTGCATCTCGAACTCGCCGTTGCGCTGCACGACGCCGTCGGGGCGGATCGTCACGACGTCGTCGCCCACGGCCCAGCGCGCGTTCGGAGGGTCGATCGCGGCGCCTCCCTCGACCCAGCGAGCCGGGAGCGTCCCGCTCGCGCAGCCGCCGGCGAGCGGCGCGAGGACGACGACGAGCGCGGAGCAGAGGCGACGCATTCCGCGATTCTAGCGCGTGGAGGCCGGACGCAAGCGGGCCGAAGCGCCCGCGCTCACACCTTCTCGATCCCCGCCTTGCCGAGCAGGCCCGCTGGACGCACGAGGAGCACGCCGATGAGCGCGATGAAGATGAACACGTCCTGCAGGCCCGAGTAGGGCGTGAGCTTCGCGAGCTCGCCGAGCACGCCGATGAGCAGCCCGCCGAGCATGGCGCCTGGGATGCGACCGATCCCACCGATGACGGCAGCGACGAACGCGCGCGTGCCGATGACCACGCCCATCGTCGGGTACGTCTGCGACTGATCGAGGCAGAAGAGCACCGCGCCGAGCGCCGCGAGCGCCGAGCCGGTCATGAACGTGAGGCTGATGACCTTCCCCGTCCGGACGCCCATGAGCCGCGCGGCCTCCGTGTTCATGCTGAGCGCGCGCATCGCCTTGCCGAACCACGTATTTTGGACGAGGAGCTGCAGCCCGACCATCGTGACGAGCGCGGTCGCCACGATGGCCCGGCGCGTCGAGCCGAGCGGCATGAGCTGCGGGTAGCTCCGGTACTGCGCGGTGAAGAGCAGCTGCGCGAGGTTCTGGAGCAGGACGCTCATCCCCAGCGCCGTCACGAGCGGCGCGATGCGGCTCGCGGGATCCTTCGCCCCCTTCGAACGAGCTCGGAGCGGCGCGTACGCGACGCGCTCGACGAGCGTCCCGAGCAGCCCCGCGAACATCATCGCGCCGAGCGTCCCGCACACGCCCGCGACGACGGGCGAGGCCTCCCCACCGAGCATGCCGATGAGGAAGAAGCCGGCGAACGAGCCCATCATGAACACCTCGCTGTGCGCGAAGTTGATGAGCTTCAGGATGCCGTAGACCATCGAGTAGCCGAGGGCGACGAGCGCGATCATCGCGCCCTGCGCCACGCCGGTCTCGAGTGAGCTCAGGAGCTGCTGCATCGAAGGCCGCTACGATAGCGAGGGACGGCGTTCCGGGGGAAGCTCCGCGCGCGCGCGCGCTCCCCCGGACGCGAGGCTCCCCTCACTTCTTCGGCGGGGCCTTCGCGCTCGACGCCGGCCCCGCGCTCGGTGCGGCGGAGCCCGCCGGCCCCGCGCTGGCCGATCCCGATGCGGCGGGCGCAGCCGAGGCGCTCGGCGCCGCGGTCGCGCTCGGCGCGGCGGACGCATCGGCCGTCGACGACGGGATCACCGGCTTGGTGCCGCCGAGCATCGCCTCCGCGCCGGGCCCCACGACCGAGACGTAGGTCGTCGTGCCGCTCTTGATCTGCACGATGACGGCGGGCTTCACGGCGTTGCGCTTGTCGTCGATGCTGATCTTGCCCGTCGCCCCTTCGAAGTCCTTCGTCGACGCGATGGCGTCGCGGATCCCGTCGGGCGTGTCGGTCTTGGCGCGCTTCATCGCGTCGGCGAGCACGAGCGCGGCGTCGTAGCCCATCGCCGCGAGGCTCGTCGGCGGATGGCTGAACTTCGCCTTGTACGCCGCGACGAACTTGCGCGACTTCTCCCACGGGATGTCGGGCGCGTAGTGGTCGGAGAAGTACGCGCCCTCGAGCTCCTTGAAGAGCCCCTCGTCGCTCCACCCGTCGCCGCCGACGAACTTCTCACCGGGGATGTTCTCGGCCTTCGCCTGCCGCGCCATCGGCACCATCTGCGTGTAGTAGACGGGCGCGTAGATGATCTCGGGGTTCGCGCTCTTCATCTCCTGCAGGTACGTCGTGAAGTTCGTCTCCGTCTTCGGGAAGCTCTTCTCGAGGACGATCTCGGCGCCGAGCGCCGCGACGGCCTTCTTGAACTCCTTCGCGAGCCCGGACGAGTAGAGATCGTCCGTCGCGAAGAGCAGGCCGATCTTCTTCTTCCCGAGCGTCTTGACGATGAACTCGGCGCCCATCTGCCCTTGGAAGTCGTCGATGAAGCACACGCGGAACGCGTACGGCCCCGTCTCCGTGACGTTCGGGTTCGTCGACGACGGAGAGATCATCGGGATCTTCTTGCTGTTCGCGACGAGCGCGCACGGCTGCGAGATCGAGGACGCGACCTCGCCGAGGAGGGCGACGACTTTGTCGCGATCGATGAGCTGGAGGACTTTGTTGTTCGCCTCGGTCGCGTTCGACTTGTCGTCCTCGAAGAGCACCTTGAGCTTCTTGCCCTTCGGGGGATCCTTGTTGATCTCCTCGAGCGCGAGCTCGATGCCCTCGCGGGTGTCCTTGCCGAACTGCGCCTGCGCGCCCGAGAGGCTCAGGTACGCCCCGACGACCCACTCGTTGCCGCCGCCGCTCGATCCGCTGCTTCCGCAGCCGACACCGAAGGCGCTCGTCGCGCCGACGCCCAGCGTCACCCCCAGAAAGTCTCGTCGTGAGAGCATGATCCTCCCTCTTTTCCTGGGCGCGGCCATAACACCTTTGACCGGGAACGTCACGCTTCGCCGCCTCGCGCCCGGTGCGCGTCGTCCCGCTTCTCGGCGCGCTCAGCCGAGGCGTCGCGCGTGGATGAAACGTTCCACGTTGCCCTTCGGCCCCGCGAGCGCGCTGTCGACCTCGGCGACGATCTCGAAGCCCGCGCTCGCGATGGCGACGCGAGCCCCCTCGATGGCCGCGTCGCGGATCGAGGCGTCGCGGATGACGCCGCGTCCTCGGCTGACCGCCTCCCGTCCCGCTTCGAACTGGGGCTTCACGAGCGCGACGAGCTCGCCGCCGGGCGCGAGGACGCGCGCGATCGCGGGCAGGAGCTTGTCGATGCCGATGAACGACGCGTCGACGACGACGAGCGTCACCGGTCGATCGAAGTCGCTCGCCTCGAGCTCGCGCGCGTTCGTGCGCTCGCGAGAGTCGACGCGCGGATCGGACCGGAGGCGCGCGTCGAGCTGGCCGTAGCCGACGTCGACCGCGTAGACCTTGGACGCGCCGCGCTGGAGCAGGCAGTCGGTGAAGCCGCCGGTCGAGGCGCCGACGTCGAGCGCGACGACGCCCCCGAGATCGTCGAAGCGCGCGCCGAAGGCCGTGAGCGCGCCGTCGAGCTTCTCTCCCCCGCGCGAGACGAACCGTCTGCGCGGCGTCACCCGGAGCGTCACGTCCTCCGCGAGGAGCGCTCCGGCCTTGTCGACGCGCCCGTCCGCGGCGAAGACCTCGCCGGCCATCACGAGCGCCTGCGCCTTGGCGCGCGACTCCGCGAGACCCCGCTGGACCAAGAGCACGTCGACGCGGGCGCGCTTGCCCTTCACGGCGCGGCCTCGTCGAGCGGGTGCACGAGGGACGCGAGCTCCTCGATCCCCTCACCGATGCGCGGGCCCGGCCGCAGCGCCGTCTTCGTGAGGAGCCGACGCACGCGCCCTTCGCGCAACGCACGGAGCGCGTCGAGCCCCGGGATCGATCGCAGGAGCGCCTCCGGCGCCTCGGGGTAGGCGCCCGCCGATCCGTCGAGCACGAGATCGGGATCGAGCGCCAGCACCCCCTCCGGGCTCAGCCGCGGATACTCTCCGCCCGACGTGACGGCGTTCTTCGCCCCCGCGGCGGTGAGCAGCTCGTTCGGGAAGGCGTCGGGTCCGGCGGCGACGAGGGGACGAAAGTCGAAGAGCAGGAGCGTCTTCGGCCTGGCGCGATCCCCGACGCGCTTGTTCACGGCGTCGATCCTCCGCCGGATCTCGCCGACCGCCCGCGTGGCCGCTTCGCTCGCTCCGAGCTTCGCGCCGAGCGCGGAGATCATGAGCTCGATCTGGTCGAGCGAGTACATCGGCGGAAAGAACGACTCGACGCCCCGCTTCGCGAGATCCGCGGCGAGGTCTCTCCCGCCGGGTCGCCGCTCGCCGACGACCAGCGTGGGGGCGAGCGCGACGATGGCCTCGAGAGACGGATCGGTGAAGCCCCCCACCACGGGCACCGCGAGCGCCTCCTTCGGGTAGTCGCAGAAGCTCGTCCGACCGACGAGCCAACGGCCGGCACCGAGGGCGAAGACCGTCTCGGTCATGCTCGGCGAGACGCTCACGATGCGCGGCGCCTTCTCGGGTGCGGCGCTCGGCGCGCGGCGGCACGCGACCAAGGAAGCGGCCGCCGTGATGAAGACGCGCCGCCCGAGCTTCGTGACCTCCCCTGCTCGAGCGACGCGCTCCGACACCTCGGGACTCGTCACCCGCGGCGAGATCGTCGCCGCTGCACCGCAGCGAGCGCGACCGCGACGCCCGCGCCCCAGAGCCACGGCACGGGGTTCGTCGGATCCGATCCCGGCGCGGCGGCACACGTGGTGGTCGTGGTGGTCGTCTTTTTCGACTTCGCCGGCGCTTGCGCTTGGCAGGCGCTGTCCGTGTCGTTGTAGAGGATGCAGTCGTAGCCGTCCGGGCAAGGCGCCGCGTCGTTGCAGGCCCGCGTGCACTCGTTGCCGAGGCAGAGGTTCGAGCCGCACGTCGCGTCGCACGCGCCGCCGATCGGGTAGTTGTAGAGCGGATCGGTCGGCCAACCCGTCGCCCAGGCGGGCGGGTCGTAGTTGCCCACGGCCGCGGCGTGCACCGCCGTATCCATGATCCACTGACCCCACGAGTGCACGGAGCCGTAGATCGGCTCGGAGCAACCGGCGCCGCCGCGCGACGTCACGCCCACCACGCGACCTTGCATGTCGATCGCGGGTCCGCCCGAGTCACCCTCGCAGATGCCCGTGTCGCCGACCCACTCGCTCGGACGCAGGTAGGCCGTCATGTTCTTGCAGTCGGCCTCGGCGCAGTTGACGAAGAGGTTGTCTCGCCGACGACGCTGCCCCGCGCCCGCCCCCGAGTCGTTCGTCGCGCCGAAGCCGATCGCGTAGTACTGCTCCTGCGGCGCGAGCTGCGAGTCGACGCGTGGGACGAGCGGTGTGGCCTCGTCCGCGGTGAGGTTTCGCGACAGGATCAGGATCGTCTGGTCGTTGCCGCAGAGCTTCTGGTCGGTCCCCGGCGCCGGGATCACTTCCTTCACCCCCACGTAGTTGGAGGGGTTCATGTCGATCGTCGCCTTCGTCGTCACGTAGAAGCTCGACGCGGCGAAGGCCGGCGCTGCCGTCGTCTGCGAGCACACGACGCCGCCGTTGACCTCGTTCAGGATGTTCGAGACGCAGTGACGCGCCGTGAGCACCATGTTCGGAGCCAAGAGCGATCCAGAGCACAGCGCGCCCTGGTTGATGTTGACGATGCCGACGACGTTCACGTCGGTCGCGTCGTTGTACCCACCGGCGATGTCCTGCTGGGCCTGGCCCACCTGCTCGCCGTTCCCCCCCTGACGCGCATCTGCCGCAGCGACTCCCGCTCCGGCGGTGGAGTCGGGCACGTTGCACCCGAGTCCAGAAAGCATCCCAGTTGCACAAGTAAGCGCGATCCAGGAGAAACGAAATCGCATAGAGTGAACCTCCGAGGGGATGCGAAGCTTCGCATTCCCAATCTTCTCAGTCTATCAGGACGAGCCGCGCCGAGCCCGCGAGGTCTCGGCGATACTGTGTTCCGCGTGGCGGCGCGGCGCGTCGCTGGCGGGCGCCACCCGGACGCTGGCGATCGCCGACTGAACGCTCGGGCAGACGCGACGATCTTCATCCGCGGGGCTGGCGCGGACCTTGCGGACCGCGCCCGACATGACGCCCGACGTGCAGCCCGCGACGCGCTCACGCAACGTCGACGCGCGCGACGTGGGGCCGCCCCCCATCGATGCCGGCGACACCGCGTTCTGGGCGAGCCTCGCCTCGTTCGCCGCGGGCGCTTTCCCGATCGCGCCCGCGGCCACCATCGCCGCCGTCGCCCTCTCGCTGGTCGCGCTGCGACGCTTCGTGCGGCAGCGATCTTCGGCTGTCGGGCTCATCGTCGCCGCCTTCCTCGTGGGTGCCGTTCGGTCGAGCGCGGATCTTCGCGCGGCGAGGCAGTCGTACGAGCGCACGCTCGAGGTCCTTCCTTCGCCGTCTCGCTGCGTCGGCGAAGGGCGCGTCACGTCGTCGCCCCTCTTGCGCGGCGGCACCGCCCAGATCGAGGTCGAGCTCGAGCGCGGCGAGTGCGACGGTCGCGCGCTGGTCACGCCGCTCCGTGCCCGCCTCCACGACGCGCCGAACGGCCTCGCGCGCGGCGATCGCGTCTCGGTCGCCGCCACCCTCGCGCCGCTTCACCTCTTTCGTAACGAGGGGACGGGCGAAGCCTACGCGGCGATCGCGCGATCGCGCGTCTCGGCGAGCGGCGGCGCGGAGGACGTGAGCGTGATCGAGCGCGGCTCCGGCGTGCGTCACGCGGTCGATCTCGCGCGCGCCGAGGTGCGCGACCGGATCGAAGCCACCTACCACCCGGACGCGCGACCGCTCGCGAGGGCGCTCGTCCTCGGCGAGACCGATCTGGCCGCGGAGGACGATGCGGCGTTCCGCGTGACCGGGCTCTCGCACCTCTTGGCCGTGTCGGGGACGCACCTGGTCATCGCCATCCTCGGGCTCGCGGCGGCGCTCCGCGCGCTGCTGGTCCGCATGCCGTTCGTCGCGGAGCGGATCGTGGTCGATCGCGCAGTGTCGCTCGTCGCCATCCCCGTCGGCTGGCTCTACGCCGACTTCGCGGGCGGCAGCGGCTCCGTCGTCCGCGCCGCGTGGATGCTCTCGGCCGCCCTCGCGGCGCGCGCGATGGGTCGACGCGCCTCGACCGGGCGAACCCTCGCGTTCACGTTGTTCGCGCAGTGCGCGGTCGACCCGCTCGCCATCCTCGACTGCTCGTTCTCGCTCTCGTTCGCGGCGACGCTCGGGCTCTTGTGCCTCGCGCGACCGTTCTCCCGCGCCCTCGGGGCCGAGCCTCGCGAGGGAGCGGGCCTCGCGCGGCGCGTCTCGGCCGGGCTCGCGCGCGCGCTCGGCACCACGCTCGGCGCGAGCGTCGCGTGCGCCCCCCTCATCGCGTCCATGGCGCCCACCCTCCCCGCCGTCGGCGTCGCCGCGAACCTCCTCGCCGCTCCGCTGGGAGAGGTCGTCGCGCTCCCGCTCTGCTTCTTGCACGCGCTCTTCGTCGCGATCCCGGGGCTCGAGCGAGGAGCGGCGCTCATCGCCTCGGGCGCGCTGCTCGGCGTCCTCGCGATCGCGCGCGCGGGCGCCGCGACGGGGCTCGCGCTCTCCGTGCCGACGCCGACGCCCTGGCAGCTTTCGACGTTGGCCGCAGGCTTCGTCGCGATCGCGCTCTCGCGCGGGCGGGTGCGCGCCTCGCTCGCTGGCGCGACCGTCGCGGCCGTCGTGATGTTGGAGCTCTCGGCGAGACGAGCGGGCGCGCCGGCGCACCATCTCCGCGTGAGCGCGCTCGACGTCGGCCAGGGCGACTCCATCCTCGTCGACCTCCCCGACGGACAGGTCATGTTGATCGACGGCGGCGGGTTCGTCGGCAGCCCGGTCGATCCCGGCGCTCGCGTGGTGCTGCCGGCGCTGCGCGCGCGGAGGCGGACGCGCGTCGACGTGGCGGTGCTCTCCCATCCGCACCCGGACCATTTCACGGGCCTCGCCACGGCGCTCGACGCGATCGACGTCGGCGAGGTCTGGGACACGGGAGAGAGCGAGCTACGAGGCGGCGGTCCGGAGCCTCTCCGCCGCATGCTCGCGAACGTGCGGCGGAGAGGGATCCCTCTGCGCCGGCCGGCCGATCTCTGCGGCGCACCACGCGAGGTGGGCGGCGCCGAGATCCGCGTCCTCGCGCCATGCCCCGGGCCGCGCGACGAGCGTGGAGCCAACGACAACTCGTTCGTGATCCACATCGCCTTCGGGGAGCGCTCGGCGCTCTTCACCGGGGACGCCGAGCAGGAGGAGGAGACCGGCTTGCTCGCGCTCGATCACGCTTGGCTCGCGGCGGACCTCTTGAAGGTCGGGCACCACGGCTCGCGCACCTCGACCTCACCGGCGCTGCTCGACGCCGTGGCGCCGCGCGACGCGATCATCTCGTCGGGCGTCCGCAACCGCTTCGGCCACCCGCACCCCTCGACGCTCGCGAAGCTGCGCGCGCGCGACATCCACGTCCTGCGCACGGATCGAGGGGGCGAGTGGCGCTGGGAGACCGACGGCGAGAGCGTCGAGATCTCGCGGGCGGTGGCCGATCCGATCTGAGCCCGCGGCGAACCGCGATCAGTTCGGGACGGGCGTCGTGCCGACGACGACGGTGCCGCCTTGCGCGATCCACTGGAAGTTGTCGACGACCGCGGTCGAGTCGAGGTTCATGTCGCCCGTGTCCCAGATGGCGAAGCGAATCGTGAACGTGGCGTCGCCGGCGATGGGCGCCTGCGTCTCGAGCCAAGCGGTGCCGCCCGCGTTCCCGATCGTCGTGTTGTCGAAGCCCGTCCCCGAGAGCTGCGCAGGGCCGGAAGAGCAGCAGTTCGCAGGCGCGCTGGGGCACGTCCCCGTGCAGAACATCGCGAAGCTCGAGCACAGCGCGGGATCGCACACGTCGAAGAACGCGATGTTGACCGACACCGGGTTGTGGTTCGCGTCGAACGAGATGTTACCGCCCGGATCGGCGCCCATCGGCGCGGGGTTCACGAGCGCGATGAACTGGTCGTTGTACTTCGTGCACACGAACTCGGGGAACTCCCACGAGGTGAACTTGAACGCGAACTTGTAGCCCTTCGCGTTCGACGGCGCGCGGAGCTGCACCTGCAAGGCGACGTCGTCGTTGATCGAGGTGCCGCCCGCGCAACCCGGCACCGCCGCGGGGAAGCTCGGCGGCGGCGTGCCCGGGCCCGCCGTGCACGATTCGGTCGTGCACGCGTTCGGCTCGCCCGGGAGCCTCGCGCGCCCCGACGAGAGCGCGAGCACCGCCTGGCCCGCCTTCGGCGGCACGTTCGCGCCGAAGTTCGGCAAGATGCCGTGCTGCGCGGCGTTGTGCGAGAAGCCACCGCCGTTCGCGTTGACGTAGTCGGCCGAGATGACGCCCCAGTCCTTGACCGTCGCGGGCTGTCGGCAGAGCTCGATCGCCTTCGCCGCGTCCATCGCGCTCGCGCTGTCGATCGCGAGGTTCGCGTCGCAGGGACCGGGCGGGTTGTCGACGACGCCGTCGCAGTCTTCGTCGGCGGCCGGAGGCACCATGCCCGTCATCGGATCCGGCGTCGTGACGACGACCTCGATCGCGCCGGGGTTCACGTTGGGATCGCAGTCGTTGCAGTCACCTTGCGCGATCGTCCAGCCGTCCTGATCCTTGTCTTCGTTCGGTCCGGCGGTGCACGTGCCGGCGCCCGTGCCCGTCGCGCCCGTCATGAACGCGCCCGTCGACCCCGATCCATCGGCGGCGCTGCCGCCTTGGGAGGAGCCGCTCGAGGTCGCGCTGGTGCTCGCGTTTCCGCCGCCTGCGCCGCCGCTCGCGGTCGAGCCCGATCCTCCGGGCGAGCACGCCGCCGCTCCGAGCGCACCCAACGAGACGAGCCCCACGCAGAAGAGGTAGACGCGCTTCATGTCGATCCTCGCTTGGGAGCGAGAGCGCTCCCGACGATGACGAGAGTACACGGGGACGAGGAGATCGATCCAAGAGAGCGAAGCTCCTTTTCGCGGATGAAGGGGCTCTCATGTGCGGTCGCGTGTGCCCGGCCGGAGCGGCTCGGACGGGCAGGCGGCGCCCTCGGGGCGGCGGGGCGGCGCGTCCTGCCGACGCCGCGCTCTCGCCTCGGGGGAAGAGGAAGATCCCGGAGAAGGGTGCTCCGAATCCCCGTTGAGCTATAAGCTCTCGATCGCTCGACCCCGCCCATGCCGCACGAGCCCCTCGCCCCCATCCGCGACCGTCTCGCGCGAGAGACCGGCCGCCTCGACAAGCACGCGCCCTTCCAGATCGCGCTGGCGTATCCGTCCCCCTACCACGCGGGGATGAGCTCGCTCGGCTTTCTCCAGATCTACAAGAACATCCAGGCGACGAACGATCTCGCGTGCGAGCGCGCCTTCTTGCCGGACAGCGCCGACCGCGCGGAGATCGCCCCCCTCACGTACGAAGGACAGCGGCCGCTCTCGGCCTACCCCGTCGTCGCGTTCAGCGTCGCCTACGAGCTCGAGATCGCTGGGCTCGTGCAGATGCTCGAGGCCTCGGGCATCCCCTCGCTGCGCGAGGCCCGCGGCGACGACGGTCCCTTCATCCTCGCGGGTGGACCGCTCACGTTCTCGAACCCGCTCCCGCTCGCCGCCTACGCGGACGCGATCGTGATGGGCGAAGCGGACACGCTCGCGATCGACGTGCTCGAGATCCTGCGCCGCGCGCCGACGAAGCGAGCCGCGCTCGAGGCGCTCGCCGCCGTGCCGCACGTCTTCGTGCCCGAGGCCCACGGCGCCGAGATGCCGCCCATCGCGAAATGCGACGTGGCGCTCTTGCCCGCTTGGTCGCCGATTCGCACGCCCGACACGGAGCTGTCGAACATGTTCCTCATCGAGACCGAGCGCGGCTGCTCGCGCGCGTGCTCGTACTGCGTGATGCGACGGAGCACGAACGGCGGCATGCGTCTCGTGACGAAGGAAAGGATCCTCGAGCTCGTCCCGGCCGACGCGAAGAAGGTCGGCCTCGTGGGGGCGGCGGTGAGCGACCACCCGAAGATCGCCGAGATCGTGCGGACGCTCGCCGAGCGCGGCGCGTCCGTGGGCCTCTCGAGCCTGAGGCCCGATCGCCTGAGCGACGACTTCGTCGGCGCGCTGCGCGTCGCGGGCTACAAGACGCTGACCACGGCGATGGACGGCCCGAGCGAGCGCCTCCGCGAGTCGCTCGAGCGGCGCGCGCGCATCAAGCACCTCGAGCGCGCCGCCGAGCTCGCACGGCAACACGGCATGAAGCGCCTCAAGCTCTACTTGATGGTGGGTCTGCCGACCGAGACCGACGACGACATCGACGAGTGCGTCTCGTTCGTCGCCAAGCTCTCGAAGATCGTGCCCGTCGCGCTCGGCATCGCGCCCTTCTGCGCGAAGCGCAACACGCCCCTCGACGGCGCGGCGTTCGCCGGGATCGACGTCGTCAACGCGAGGCTCGATCGACTCCGCCGCGGCTTGCGCGGTCGCGCGGACGTGCGTGCGACGAGCGCGCGTTGGGCGTGGGTCGAGTACGTCCTCGCCCAGGGCGGCGTCGCCGAGGGCCGCGCCGTCCGACAAGCCGCGCTCGCCGGTGGGTCGTTCGCGGCCTACCGCGCCGCCTTCGAGGCCGTCGCGAAGGAGAAGCCCGCGCGACGGAGCCTCGCCATCGCGCCCGTGTGAGGCTAGAGAAGAGAACCCCATGGCCTCGAAGAGCACCGCCGACAGAACCTCCGCCGAAGCCACCGCGGCGACGCCTGCGAGCGACACCGAGGGGCGGCGCGGCGACCGATCTTCCGCGACCAGCGTCGCCGCCCAGCTCGGCTTCATCGCCGTCGCGGCGCTCGCCGTCTTCGGGTTCGTCCAAGCGGCGCAGAGCGATCAGCGCCGCACGAGCTGCAGCGCCCTCTGCGCGCTCGGTCCGAACTACGCGAACCGCAACCGCATCGCACCAGACTTCGAGTTGCCGGACATGTCCGGCAAGAAGGTCCGCCTCTCGGACTTCCGCGGCAAGACCGTCATCTTGAACTTCTGGACGAAGACCTGCGGCCCCTGCAAAGAGGAGATCCCGGCGCTCGCCGAGCTCGCGGGCACGCTCAAGAAGCACGACAACATCGTCCTGCTCACCGTGTCGACGGACGACGGCCCCGACGCGGTCCGTGACACGCTCAAGGTGCTGCTCGATCAGAACGGCACGACCGACGCGGTGAAGAACGGCGAAGCGCCCTTTCCGATCCTCTTCGACCCCGAGCTCGACGTCGTCCGCGGCAAGTACGGCACGACGCTCTTCCCGGAGACCTGGATCATCGATCCGCGCGGCGTGATCCGCGCGCGCTTCGATCGCGCCCTCGACTGGTCGAGCGCGCTCGCGATCGAGGTCGCCGAGATGGCGAACACGCCCGGACCGGGGTGCCTCACGCAGTTCGATCAGGGCAAAGCGACCGGCCCCTTCGCCGGTCTCTGCGAGAACGACTGAGGGGCCGGGAGCGCGCGCCGATCGGCGCGGCTCGTCAGTTCGTGTTGAGCTCGACGCGCAGGAGCTTGCGGCCGATGAACAGGTAGTCGCCGTGGTTCAGATCGCGCTCCGTCTTGATGCGGATGTACGTGCCGTTCCGGCTGTTGAGATCGGTCAGCGTGAAGCGCCCGTCGCGCTCCTCGATGATGCAGTGCGAGCCGGACATGTAGAGATCGACGGGGAAGTTCAGATCGCCGCCCTCGCGTCCGATCTGCAGCGCGGTCCCGCGCGCGCAGACGGCCATGCCGATCGCGCCGCCCTGGAGGATCTGCGAGAGGCGGAAGGGCGAGGGATGCTTCGGCGAGGAGTAGAAGAACGTCCCGTCGGGACCCTGGCCGTCGGAGGCGCGCGGCGAGGTCTCGAGGCGGAAGAGCTGCTCGCCGACGAGGAACGTGTCGCCGGGCGTGATGTCGACGGTGCCGCGGACGCGGATGTAGACGCCGTTGAGCGAGCCCTCGTCCTTCACCACGAGCTTGCCGTCTCGATAGAAGAAGTTCGCGTGGCGGCGCGACACGAACGGATCGTCGGGGAAGACGAGCTGCCCGTCGCGACCGACGATGTGCTGCTCGGCCTTGAGATGGAAGGAGAGCCCGTCCATGCCTTCGCCGCGGATGAGGATGAGCTTCGCCTTCGCCGGGTTCTGCATGTCCCCGAAGAAGAGCGTCTGCGCGTTGAGGATCTCCGGCGGCACCGCCGCGCCGCAGCGACCACAGAACTTGTGCCCGCTCGGGACGCCGCTGGAGCAGGAACGGCAGACATAGTTACGAGCTTGTTCCATCAACTCCTCCTGAGACAGTCGGCTGAAATCGAGCGACCCCGGATCCCCGGAGGGCGTCGGGGCGAAGGCTTGGGGCGGCGCGGAAGCCTGCGCGGCGCCGCTTCCGGCGTCGCGAGGAAAGGCCTGCGGCACGGCCTGCGGCGCCGATGGCGGCGCCTTCGGGATCGTGACGGCGGGCACGTTCTTGCCGGCTTGCGGAGGGCTCGACCGCATCGCCATCATCGCGAGCGCGGACGGTCGATGCTGCGGCCCGGTGCGCGGCTTGCCCGACTCGGCCGACGCCGAGCCGACGGCGGGGACGGCGGCCGCGGGAGGCGGCGCGACGGCTGGAGGCTGCACGCTGCGCGACTGCGGCGGCTGGAGCGAGCTCTTGCCGGTGAACAGCGCGAGGTCGTGCGCGCACGCCGAGCACTGGGCCACGCCCATGGCATTCCACTGGTCGCACTGACCGCAGATGATGCCGATCTCGGAGTCTCCAGCGTGCAAAGTGGCTTGGCCTTCGGGACAGGTCGTGGACGGCGAACGAGAGCCTAACTTCTATCCGCGTGCTCGGGAGGTGGTCAAGGCGGCGCCGATCAGCGGATGACGGTCATCCGCGCGGATTCGTCTTGGAATCCGCCCTTGCCCCAGAGGCGGAAGAAGATGAGGTTCTGACAGGTCGAGAGCGGAATCGCGCCGAAGTCGCGCGAGTCGTCGTGGTAGGCGCGGTCGTCGCTGAGCAAGTAGACGAGACCCTCGCCGACTTTGTGCGTGCTCGGGGACTCGTTGGCGTGAACGGACGCTCTGTAGTGCCAGCCTCCGGCCATCTCGACGCGCGCGCAGCTCGCGTCGACCGGCGCGCCGCTGCGCGGATCGGGCACCTTCACGACCCCCTCGGTGCAGCCGTCGAAGTGGTTGTAGTGGGTCCCGTTCACGGTGACGACCGGGTTCGCGACCTCGACCGTGTCGCCGGCGAGGCCGACGATGCGCCCCACGACGAAGCGCTGCGCGTCCTCGGGATCGGTGCACCGAACCAGCTCTCCGAACCCGCGCGTGCCCTTGGTGAGCATCAGCACCGTGTCACCGGCGGCGAGGGTGGGACGCATCGACGAGTCGAGGACGAGGTCGTCGGGGATCGTCCACACGTCGAGGATGGTCAGCCTCAAGAGCAAGACGATCGCCGACAGGATGCCGACGACCCAGAGGAGGAACTTCAGGACCTTTCCCACGACGCAAACGAGCCTACCAGCGGGCTCCGGTCCGGGCCAAAAGCCGTCGTCGGGGCGCGCTCAGTCCGCGCCGGGGACGGGGCCTCGGCGATCGCACGAGCGGAAGGGGGGCAGCTCGGCGGCGCTCTGGCCATCGGCGATCTCGCGCGCGGCGATGAAGAGCTGCGGCCAGACGTCGACCCGCGTGAAGTACGAGGTGTCCTTCGTCGTGTCGTTGTGATCCATCACGCTCGCGGACACGACGCCGATCACCTCGCGGGTGGTGTTGTCGTGGGCGTCGTACACCGGGCCTCCGGAGTCGCCCGGGCAAATGGAGGCTTGGGCGGTGATCTGCCCGGCCGACACCGCCGAGATCGGTCCGCCCAGGCGAGGCATGAAGTGGATGCCCCCTTCCTCGTCGCCGCAGCGGCCGTAGCCCGCGGCGTCCGCGTGCTCGCCGAGACGAGGGGGCGCGTCGAGGCGCGGCGTCCACGTCGGCATGCCGACGAGCTTGCGGGTCAACACCAGGATCGCCAGATCGCCGTTGCCCTGCTCGTAGCCGCAGTCGGGGGTGACGATCGCGCGGACGTCGACCTCGGCGTAGGGGAAGTAGTCGCGACCTAGTTGCACGTGCAATGACGCTGCGTCGACGTCGGCGGCGACCACCTTGCCGCGGGCGTCGCGCCGCGACACGCAGTGGTGGGCGGTGAGGACGAGATCGTCGGCGATGAGCGTGCCCGAGCAGCTCACGGCGCCGACGATCCGCACGACGGCGTCGTCGCGCGGGTCCTCGCTGACCGAGGTGATGGGCGCGGAGATCGGGTTGCGGAGCACGCGATCTTGGGCGGCCGGCTCGGGTCGCGGGCGAGGCGTGGCGGCGCACCCCACCAACGCTCCCCCCACGAGGGACAGCACGACGCCGGAGATCAGCGAAGAGCGAGCGGTTCGGGGGGCGAGGCGGTCCTTCACGCGGGGCGATCTCTCCTTCGCGGTGGGCGGGCCGCGATCGGGATGTCGGGGAAGGGCTGGCGAAGAGAAGTCTCGAAAAGCCGTGTCGAGCGCGTCAGACGCTTCAGCGTAGCGAACTTTGGATCCAATCCATCGCCGACGATCATTTTTTCGGGAGCGAGGGTTCGCGTCGGCCCGCCCGAGGGAGCCTTCAGGGGAGGGCGACCAGGCTTCTTCAGCGGAGGGCGACCAGGCGAACCTGCCTGTCGCTGCGTTCGTAGGCCTGCCGAGTCGCCTCCGGGTCGCGGGCGACGTCCTCGATGCCCGCGCCCAACAGCTCCTCGAGGAACGCCTGCTGGCGCAGGGTCTTGGCGAGCAGCCAGTTCGGGCAGGTTCCCGCGGTCCCGTCGGCGCACGCGTTGGAGAGCCCGCGGAGCACGTTGAGCGCCTTCTGGCCCTCCCCCTGCGCGACGAGGGCGCGCGCTCGCACCTCGGAGAGCTCGGGGCTCTCGACCGAGGGGTACCGCTCGAGCACCGAGAGGGCGAGGCCGGGTTGGTGGCGATCCAGGTAAGCCGTCGCCAGCGTGGAGAGCGCCGCCGCCGAGGGCGTGTGGGCCACCTCGGCCTCGAGCGTCCGCGTCTGCGCGCCGAGGGGCTCGGTGAGCAATGGAGCTGCCTCTTCCTTGAAGCCGAAGCCGAGGACGAACACCGCCCCCACCAAGAACACCCCATTCGCAGCCAGCGCCCATCTGCCCATGAAGCTCAGCCCTCCGCAGGTCGACAGCGACAGCGTGTCTCGCGCCGCCGTTCCCGCCACCACGAATTTCGGTGGGACAAGGTAGGAGGCTCGGACGAGGCGGGGCCCGCCTCTCTGCTGCGCGTTCCTCACTCCTCGGACGGCAGGAGCGCGAGATCGTCGCGGTGAACGAGCTCTTCGCTGTCGCCTTCGGCGGGGCGACGGCCGGCGAGCCGGGCGGCGTCGCCCGCCGAGAAGCGCGAGAGCCCACGCGCGAGCTCACGACCTGCCGTGTCGACGAGCGAGACGCTGTCGCCTGGGTGAAAGCTGCCGCGCACGCCCAGCACGCCGACGCCGAGGACGCTGCGGTTCTTTCTGACGGCCTCGGCGGCCCCCTCGTCGAGCACCAGCGCGCCGCGAGGTCGCAGGGTGAAGGCGATCCAGTGCTTGCGCGCGTTCATGCGGACGGGCGACGCGGGGAAGAGGGTGCCCACGTCGTGGCCGCCGAGCACCGCGGAGAGGACGCCCGGTTGTCGCGCGGGGGCGATGACGACGCTGGCGCCGGCGAGCGTCGCGCGGCGCGCCGCCTCGAGCTTGCTGATCATCCCGCCCGTGCCCACGCCGGATCGCGAAGCGCCGGCGAACTGCTTCGCCTCGCGCGCGATGCTCCGGACGAAGCGGACGCGTCGCCCCGCGTCGTCGAGGAGGCCTTCGACATCACTGAGCAAAAGCAACACATCTGCTTCTGCAAGTGGAACGACCATGGAGGCCAGCTGATCGTTGTCGCCGAACTTGATCTCCTCGACGCTGACGGCGTCGTTCTCGTTGATGACCGGGACGGCGCCGGCCTCGAGCAGCGCGGCGAGCGCGTTGCGTGCGTTGTTCGTGCGGGCGCGATCGGCGAGGTCGGCGTGGGTGAGGAGCACCTGCGCGGCGACGATCCCCCTCGGCTCGAACGCGGCGTCCCAACGCTGCATCAGGGTGCTCTGGCCGGCGGCCGCCGCGGCTTGGAGCCAAGCCATGTCCTTCGGACGGGTCGTGAGGCCGAGGCGCGCGACGCCGAGCGCGATGGCGCCGCTCGACACGATGACGACCTGCCGCTTCTCGCGGCGCAGCGCCGCGACCTCGTCGGCCATGCGCTGCCACGCGTCGCCGCTCAGGCTCTTCGAGCCGATCTTGATGATGAGGCGGCGGCTCTTCTTCAGCCGCTCGCGTTGGGCGCGCTCGTCGTCGGTCCTGCTCGACATCGGTCCGACGGCCCTCGGTCAGCCGGCCTCTTTCGAGACCTCGTCGAACGCCGCGAGGAGGCGGCGCTCGACGTACGAGGGGAGGCTCGCGCCGAGCAAGAGGGCCGAGTCGACCCAGCGGGTGAACTCGTCGCGCAGGTCTTCGACGCCGGGCAAGAGCGGCACCGCCTGCGGGCGGAGGTTCGGCGAGAGCGCGCGGACGACGGCCTTGTCGATGCGATGCCGGGCTTCGCGGGCCTCTTCGGCGTTGATGCGCACGGCGCCCGAGGCGCGGTGGTGGAGCACGTAGTGCTCGAAGAGCAGGCCGAGCGCGAAGACCTCGATCGCAGAGCTCGCCGTGGAGAGCGCCGCGAGCGGACCGAGCTTCTTGACGATCGTCTTCGAGAGAAACCCGATGGCGTTCTTGGCGACCTGGCGGACGGGCGACTCGCCCGCGGTCTGCGCGAGCGCCGTGCGCGCGTCGGTCGTGAGGCTCAGCCCGTGACGCGAGGCGACGTCCTGCACGATGGCGCCGCGGATCTGGAGCACCACGCGGTCGGGCAAGAAGGGCAGCGGGATCGCAGACGCGGCGGCGGAGAGGCCCGTGAGGATCGCGAGCCGTCCGGAGGTCGGCACGGTGGGGCTCGTCGCGACGGACGTGGAGGAGGGTGCATCGGCCATGACGCGTCGACCCTACATGAGCGAGAGCAGCTCGACCACCGCAGACCGCGCGGTCGCCGCGGCGGCCAGGACGTCACCCGTGTCCTTCCCTTCCGGGAGCTCGACCGAGAAGCGGAGCGGACCGCCGCGCAGCGCGATGCCGCGCGACGCGAGCTCCGCGCGGAGGGCGTCGGCGTTGGACCGGACCGTGAGACCGTAGAGGCGCGCGCTCGCAGCGACGAGGGGAGGCGAGCCGGCGAGGATCAGCTCGCCGCGCGAGAAGAACGCGAGGTCGCTCACGTGCGCCGCGAGGCGCCCCTCGGGCGATCCGGGGGTCGTGCGGCCGATGGAGACGACGAGCCCGCGCCCCTCGGCGGCGCCCTCGAGCGCGGCCGAGACGAAGAGCGCAGCGGGCCCGTCGAGATCGCTCAAGGGGCCTTCGGCGACGAGGACGCGCGGCTCCGCCACGATCGCGGCGGCGAGCACCAGCGCGCGTCGCTCCGGCAGAGACAAGGTCGCGAGCGAACGCTTCGCCGCGCGACCGAGCCCCACCACGTCGAGCGCGCGCTGCGCGCTCCGCGCCGCCGCTCGGCCCGCGCCCTTCAGCCGACCGCTCCACGTCACGTACTCGATCGTGGCCATGTCGAGGGGCACGGGCGGATCGAGCGGCGCGGCGCCCACCGCGATCGCGTGCGCGCCGCTCTCCACGTCGAGGCCGGCGAGCGTCATCGTGCCCGAGGCGAGGGTCGCGAGCCCCTCGGGCGTAGCGACGTCCGTCGAGGCGGCGCGCGCGAGGGTCGCAGCGCCGAGCGGCACACCCATCCAGAGGGCGAAGAGCGGCGCGACGTCACCCGCGAGGGCGAGGCGTGCCCCCGTCGTCGCGAGGTCGAACCGCTCGAGGGCGACGACGCCGTCGATCGCCACGCGAGCGTCGCGGCACACGAGGAGGGTCACGGACGATCCTCGGGATCGGGCGGGTAGTCGGCGGGGCTCGTGGGAACCCGCGATCCGATCGACGTCTCTTCGAACACCTCGGCCCGCGCGAGCGGACGATCCGAGTCGAAGAGCGTGAACGGCGCGAGCGCGCGCGCGACGTCGAGCAGCGCGGGCGGCACGATCGCCGTCATGCCTTGCGCCTGCGAGGTGATGCCGAGGAGCTTGAGCAAGAACCCGAGGAGCGAGTCGTCCTCGACCGGGAGCTCCTCGAGCGAGTAGTCGTCCGCGAGATGACCCTGGCGCTGCGCCTCCGCGAGCGCCTCCCGCAGTCCGCCGATGCGGTCGACGAGGCCGTTGTCCTTCGCCTGCGCGCCGGTCCACACCTTCCCGCGCCCGATCGCGTCCACGTCGTCGGGCTTCATCTTGCGACCTTCGGCGACGCGGCCGACGAAGAGATCGTAGAACTGCTTCACCTTGTGACCGAGCTCGGCGCGCTCGTCGTCGCTGAAGGGTCGGAAGAGAGACTCCGCGTCGGCGCGCGACGTCGAGCGAAAGGCGTCCGAGCCGACGCCGAGCTTCGAGAGGAGCTCGGACAGGTCGACCTTGCCGTAGAAGATGCCGATCGATCCGGTGATCGTCGATTGGTTCGCGAAGATGGGCTTGCCCGCGACGGCCGCGTAATAGCCACCGCTCGCGGCGGCCGAGCCCATCGACACGACGAAGGGCTTCGCCTTCGCGGTGAGCATCGCCTCGCGCAGGATGACGTCGGCCGCGAGCGACGACCCGCCGCCCGTCTCGATGCGGAAGACCACCGCCTTCACGGACGGATCCTCGCGCGCCGCCGCGAGCGCGCCGGCGATCGTCTTCGAGCCCGCGAGCCGAATGCCGATGAGCGGGATCGTCTGGCTCTCGCCGTCGATCATGTCGCCGTCGAGATAGACGACGGCGATCTTGTCGCCCTTCGTCCAGCGCTTCGGCGCGTTCGAGAAGGGTGGCTCCTTCCAGATCGTGGAGGGCGCGCCCATCACCTCGTCGACGAAGCGCCCGAGCTCGTCCTGGTAGACGAGCTGATCGACGAGCCCGGCGTCGCGCGCCTCCTTCGCGAGGAACGGCCCCTTCGCGAGCGTCTTCGCGAGGACGCTCTTCGGGATCTTTCGACCGCCGCCCACGTCGTGGAGGTAGAGATCGGCGAACCGATCGACGAGCTCCTGGTGATCGGCCTTCGCGACGTCGCTCCCGGTCGCGTTCGTGAGCTGCTCCGCGGCCGTCTTGTGCGCGCCGATTCGCACGAAATCGGCTCTCACGTGGAGCTTCTCGAGCGTCCCGCCGAGGTAGAAGTAGCGCGAGGAGAGCCCCGCGAAGCGCAGACCGCCCGCGGGGTTCATGGCGATCCGATCGGCCTGGGCGCACGCGTAGAGGGCGCGACCGCCGGCGTCCTCGAGGTGGCACATGACCTTCTTGCCGTGGGCGCGGAGCGTGCGGATCGCGTCGCCGAGCTCCTCCGCGTGCGCGAGCGTCGCGGCGGGCTCGTCGTGCATGACGAAGACGACGCCGGAGGTCTCGGGGTCCTCCGCCAGCCGGAGGAGTCGACGGAGCAAGTGCGTGTGGCCTCGCACGCCGGGGGTCGAGTCGATGTCGATGCGCACGACCTTGGGTGAGCTGGGTACGCCCGGCTCTCGAAAACCGCGCATCGCGGCGCCGACGGAGAAGCCCGTCGCGGACGCGCCGATGGCGTTGCCGAAGACGGCTCCCCCCGAGGCCTGCATGGGGCCGAGGTTGACGTCGAGGCCGGCCGTCGCGAGCACGGACGGTTTGCTCGTGGCGTCGTAGAGGCTCCCGTCGGCGCGGAGACGACCGACGTAGGGGATGTCGACGCCGAGCGTCGCGCGCGGGACCCACGTCTTCGCGACCTCGTGGTAGGCGAGCTCGGCGCCGATCTCGAACGAGCGCAGGCCGCGCACCGGCCGCACCGCGAGGCCGAGATCCCAGCTCCTCGGCGACCGCGTCCCGTCGGCGCTCGTGGGGATGTTGAGGTCGCGGATGATCGCCGCGAAGCCGACGTACGGCGACGGCCTGAGCGTCGCGCCCGTCGTGATCGAGAACTGCTTGTCGAGGGACGGGAGGTTGGAGATCGACCAGCCGAGCGTGGTGCCGAAGCCGAACACCGTCCCGACGCGCGCGCCGAGGCCCCAGCGCACCCACTGATAGTTCGCGTCGAACGGGGCGGGCGCGTCGCGGGGTGGGCTCAAGATGTCGACGCGCAGCCCCGAGCTGAGAAACCAGACCGGATAGGCGAAGTCGATCGAGTGACCGCGGTTCGCGAGCGGCGAGCGTTCCTGCGTGTAGACCCAGCTCCAGCGGAGCTCCGGCTCCGGGAGGAAGGCGAGGTTGCCGGGGTTCGTCGCGATGGCGGACGAGTCGTCGTTCGAGACGATGCTGCGACCCGGATCCGGCACCGGCGTGCTGACCGTGACTGGCGGGGCGGCGAGCGCCGATCCCGCGGTCGCCGCGAGCGCGCCGAGCGCGGCGAGGGCGAGCGCTCCGTCGAGCCTCGCGCGGCGGCGCCGGTCGACGCTCACCCGAGCATCCCGCGGTCGCGCGCGACCGCCTCGATCTCGGGGCGACGGCGCGCGAGCTCTTCGTTGTCCTTCACGGGCATGAAGCGCGAGCGCAGACCCTCGCGCGGGACCCGGACGAAGCGAGGCTCGAGCGGCACGGTGATCTCTCCGAGCAGCCGCTCGAATTGGATCGCCGTGCCGTCGTCGACCTTCTTCTCGACCTCGACGAAGGTGAAGTCGAAGGCGAGCTCGGCGAGCGCGCGCGCGTCGACGAGGAAGGTGTTGGTGTTGAAGACCGGCACGCGCTTCGGATCGAACCCGACCGGCAGGCGGAACTCCTCGGCGATGATGCGCCGCCCGTTCCAGCGCACGGGGCCGCCGCCTTTGTCGCTGCCGACTTTGTCGACGACCTCGACCGACACGGGTCCGCCGTGCGCGAGGTGCCAGCCGAGGATCGCGGGATCCACCGTCGCGCCGAGGTTGTCGAGGTTCGCGATCCAGACGACCTTGCCGCCGCGCGCCCGGAATCGCGCGAGCAGCCCGCTCGCGGCGATCGCCTCCGGGAGATCGCCATGGCCCGTCGCGTAGACGCTCACCGCGCCGCTCTTGTCGCGGAAGAGCGATCCCTCCGGCGTCAGTCGCAGCGAGACGCACTGCCGGAACACCGCGACGTGCTCGCCGTCGGCGCGATCACCGAGCGCCGCGACGATCGGCGCGTGCGTCGCGTCGCTCGTCATGAGCCAGAGCGGCACCTCGGCGTGATCCCGTCGGCGGAGCGCGGCCTGCTCGCCGAGGCGGAGATCGAGGAACCTCTTGCCCGGGAGCGCCTCGACGAGCGCCTTCACGACGCCGCCCATTCGCGTCGCCATCCCGCCGGCCAGGACGCAGAGCGCGACCTCACCCTTCGAGAGCGCCTCGAGACCCCTCGCGCGGAGCGCCTCGTACCCTTCGGAGCCGGGCGAGGGCGCGTCGTCGACGTCGGTGGGCGAGGGCGGCGC
The DNA here is from genome assembly GCA_964467935.1 of uncultured Polyangiaceae bacterium. Classification (GTDB taxonomy): domain Bacteria; phylum Myxococcota_A; class Polyangia; order Polyangiales; family Polyangiaceae; genus CAYYKK01. The sequence continues at coordinate 4,637 of CAYYKK010000033.1, read as the reverse complement.
GACCTCACCCGTCAGGCGATTGCGCGCGTCGCGATCCTGGCCGACGGTGCGCGCCCACGCAGTGAGGCGATCTTCGCGAAACCCGTGCGCGCGGATCTCCTCGAGCAGCTCTTTCGGGAGGCGCGCGATGTCGTCGGCGAGGGACATGGAGGCGATGGGAGACCGAAGGCACCGAGGACGCAAGAGCCTCTCTCGCGACGGCTACTTCGGTGCGATCGTGACGACGAGCGAGTAGGGGCGTCCGTGATCGGGATCGAGCACGAACGAGACGCCCTTCGCGCCGCCCGGCGTGTTCACGGGTGATCCGTCGAACGAGGCCGACGTCACGACGTGCCCGGCAGGCGCGACGAGCTCGACGCTCCTGCGCGCGGCGCCGGTCGGTCGATAGGTCACCGCGACCGCGCTCTCGTCGACCGCGACGTCGACGAGCTTCGACTGGAGCGTGTAGCGCCCGGGCGCCTTCGGCTCGACGCGGAGCCCGCCCGCAGGGGCCGTGATGCCCGCCAGGCGGAGCGTCGCGAGCAGCGGCATCGCGTGCTGGTTGTTGTTCTGGACCGGGAAGTCGGTCATCGGCGTGACGACGCTGTACCAGGCCCCGCCGGGACGATCTTGGCTCGGTCCGTTCGTGCCGTCGGGTCCGCTCCAGATGCCGTACCACTCGTCGGGGTACGCGAGCGCGTGCGAGAACATCGTGTTGCGGAGGTAGTGCGCCCACGCGAGATCCGGCCGCGTGTGCGCGTAGCCCTCGGTGAGCAGGCCGCTGATGGCGGGCCACACGGCGCCGCCGGGCTGCAGCGTCGCTCCGGTGGGCGAGGGCTCGTCGAGCTTGGAGCGCACCTCGTCGACGAGCGCGTCGCGATCGGCGCCGTCGACCTCGTCAGCGACGAGCGGCCAGACCTGCGCCTCGAGATCGATCGTGTCGCCGCGGACGAGCACCCCGTCGCCGAAGAAGGCTCGGCCGTAGAAGCGGCCGCTCCACGCGCTCGCGAGCGCAGCGCGATAGCCGGTGACGCGATCGCGGATCTCCTTGGCGAGCGCCGGATCGCGATCGTCGATGAGCGACGCGACGCGGGGCAGCACGGCGATCGCCATCTGCGTGTTGGGGACGCTCTCGCCCGCGTCGATCGCGAGCTGTCGGTTCGGCGCCTCGACGGTGATCCCGTCGCTCCAGTCGCCCGTCGACAGCCGGATCAAGCCGTGCTCGCCCGTGCCGACGACGTCGAAGAGATGACGGACGGCCGCGTGCAGGTGATCGTACGCCGTCGCGTCGGGCAGCTTCTCCTTCGGCCAAAAGGGCACGCGACGATCGAGGAAGGCGAGGTCCCCCGTCGCCGCGAGGTACTCGCCCATCGCCCAGAGGAAGAAGAGGTCGAGATCGCTCGGGGCGTGGTGCAGACCGAGCGCGTCGTCGAGGACGCCGTGTCCTTGGAACGCGTACGAGAAGCCTTGGCCGTCGGCGTACTGGATCCGCATGTAGAGCTCGAGCTCCGCGCGCGCGAGATCGGGATCCGAGTAGACGAGCGGCATCGTGAACACCGCGAGGTCGCGGGCGGCGCCGTCGGCGCCGTGGAGGAACAGGTACGCGGAGCCCTGCGGCACGACGCGCCCCTCGAAGTACTCGCGATAGCCCACCGAGGCCTGCATCTGGTAGGCGTGCCAAGCCATCTCGCGCAGGAGCGCGGGCTCCTCGTCGCTCGCGAAGTAGACGAGCTTGTCGCGCAGGTCGGCTTGGATCTCGGCGAGGAGATCGCGGCTCGGATCGCGGAGCGTCGGATCGAGCACGAGCGGCTCGCCCCAGCCGGTCTTGCCGTATGCGAAGCGCAGGGTCCGGGTCTCGCCGGGCGCGAGCGCGTCGACGTCAGTCGCGAGCGCGAACATCCTCGGCTGACCGAGCCCGCTCGTCCGACCGCGCGAGCCGCTCGATGCGCCCTCGCCCTTCGAGCGGAGGACGAGCGCTCGCGGCGCGGACGGATCGGCGCCGCCGAAGAACGTCGCTTGATCGGTGAAGGTGTCCGCGACGTCGCCGTCGAGCGCCGCGAGGAACGGGTCGCCGGGGTAATAGTCGGTGGCGTTCGGCTGGCCGGGCGGAGGAGCCGTGACGCCTTGCGCGTGCGATCGACCGACGCGGAGCGCGCGCGCGGTCGCGTCGAACGTGACCTCCTCGTCGAAGAGGCCGTCGCGGGCGTCGCGGGCCTTGCGGACGTCGGCGGGGATCGAGGCGATCGCGGCGCCCGAGACCAGCCAATCGATCTCGATCGGGCGGCGGCCGACGTCGAAATACTCCCAGTGCCGAAACGATCTCGAAGCGGTCGACTCGTTCGTCAACGCGACCTCGTCGATCACGAACGGAAGATCGCCCTTCGGCGCGAAGGTCTTTCTTGCAACACGAATGCCGTCGTAACTCGTGATGGCTTCCCCGTAGCCGAGCCCGAAGCGGCGGCGCGTGGAGGCCCCCGCCGGGCGCCATTTGTAGGCCGAGCACCACGTCTTTTCGCCCTCGGTGATGAAGGAGAAGGCCCCTGCGAAGGCGCCCTGCGCCTCGTCGGCCTTGTCGAGGTACTCGACGCCGCGGTCCTGGTCGGTGACCTCGACGTAGCCGTCGTTGAAGAACATCCCGGAGACGCGGCCGTTGCCGAACTGCGCCCAGTGCTCGCGGCGGTCGAGGCCCTCGGTGTTGAAGTAGCGCGCGCGATCGTCGGTGTTCTCGTCGAGGCCGTACTCGTAGGCGGGCAAGCCGCGATCGTCGAGGACCCACGCGCCGAACGATCCCGATCCCTTCGAGCACGGCGTGAACACCCGCGGCGAGGTGGGGTCGACCGGATCGCACGTCTCCGGGGGCGGCTGAAAGCGCGCCGGCGTGGCGGGGACCTCGGGCACGAGCGCCTCGTCGGCGCAGCTGGCGAAGGCCCCGGCGAGCGAGAGCAGGACGACCCCCGAGGCGAGCGCGCGCGACCGCATGTGCCAGGAGAGCGTACGCCAAGACGTCGCGCAGCGGTGAAGTCAGAGGACCATCGCCCAGATGTCGTAGAGAGCGTGCGTCCACACCGCGGGGGCGAAGCCGCGGAAGGCGTAGATGAGGGCGAGCACGAAGCCGCACGTCGCGCGGTAGGCGAACGAGCGCGGGTCCCATGGATCGGCGAGCGGGCCGACGTAGTGCCAGGCCGAGAAGAGCAGGCCGCTCACGAGCGCCCAGCCGAGCGTGCAGACGAGACCGGTCGGGCCTTTGCCGACCATCGACTTGATGACCCACGCGCCGATCCCGTAGAGCAGCACGCGGAACATGAGCTCTTCGTAGAAGCCCGCGCCGAACGACATGACGACGCCGCTGAAGAGACCGTCGGCGGGCTCGCCCTTCGCGAGGGGGAGGTTGCCGAGCACCCACGCGCCAGCGGTGCGCATGACCGTGGCGTAGAGCAGCCCTTCGCCGAGCAAGAGGGCGAAGCGCCAACCGCGGAAGGCGTGACCGCGCCCGAGGAGGTAGAGCACGAGCACGAACGTCGTGCCGATCGCCAGGGTGAGACCGGCGTACTCGAGCATGCTCTCGTTCGCGAGCGACTTGAGCTCGCTCGTCACCGGATCGGCGGCGTTGCGCACGGGCAAGAAGACGACGCCGAGGTGATAGAGGACGAAGATCGGCAGGGTCAGCCCGAGGTCCGTCCAGGCGTCGCTCTTCGCGCCGCCTTCGGGCTGGACGTCGACCGCGGCCTCGTCCTCGCTCATGACGCGTCGCTCGAGGGCTGTCGGCTCATCTCACGACGGTCGGAGGCGGTAGACGATGACCACGATCTCGGCGACCCACGCGACGAGGTTCAGCATGAACGGCACGTCGCGGAGCATCTCCTGCGTCGGCGACTCCGCCTTCGGCCGGCTCACGACGAGCTGCAGGAAGCGTAGGACGCCGAAGAGCGGGTGAATCGCCGTGAGGAAGAGGTAGTTCGACCGGAAGAGCGCCTCGGTGTGCGCGTCGAGCGAGTACGCGACGTACGTCACGACGCTCGCGATCCCGGTCACTGCGAGCGCGGCGGTGAGCACGCGCGGCGAATAGGCCTCGAGCGCCGCGCGCTGCTTGCCCGCGTTGGCCGAGGCGAGCTCGTGGCGTCGCTTGCCGAAGCCGAGGAAGAGCGCGAGCAGCGCGGTGCAGGCGAGGAGGTACGTGCTCACGGGCGTGCGGATCGCGAAGCCGCCGGCGAGCACGCGGAGGACGAAGAAGAACGAGAGCAGCGCCACGTCGAGGTAGGCGATCTTCTTCAGCCGGAACGAGTAGGCGATGTTGAGGACGAAGTACGAGGTCGCGGCGACCGCGAACTGCCACGGTCCGAGCCACGCCCCGCCGACGCCGACGACGACGAGCACGGCGAGCATCGCCTTCGCGAGCGGGATCGGCACCTGCCCCGACGCGATCGGCCGATGGCGCTTCACGGGGTGGGCGCGATCGGCCTCCACGTCGACGAGATCGTTCAGCGTGTAGACGGCGCCGGCGAGCACGCAGAAGACGCCGAAGGCGCCGATGCCCGAGATGAGGATCGAGGGGTGCGTGAGGTGCTTGGCGAAGACGAGCGGCGCCAGGACGAAGGAGTTCTTCACCCACTGGTGCGGGCGAACCGTGCGGATCATCCCCCGGATGCGCCAGAGAAGGC
>CAYYKK010000032.1:0-35594 GCA_964467935.1 uncultured Polyangiaceae bacterium | reverse complement strand
CCCGCGCCTCGATCTCGACGACATCACCTGCGACCCGTCGATCGTCGACCCGCAGGACTCGAGCTTCTGCGCGCCCGAGAACATCAACGTCGACTTCCCGCCGAAGGACCAGTGGATCCGCGTCGGCGTCGACTACTACTCGGCCCACTCCAACAACGGCGTCATCCACCCGAACGTGAAGATCTACTGCGACGGTCAGCTCTCGGCCGACCTCGGCGTGCACGGCTTCTTCAACCCGGAGACGGCGGTCGCGTGGCCACCCGCGATGGCGAAGAAGCTCTGGCTCGTCGCGGACGTGAAGTTCACCGCCGACATGTGCTCGAAGCAGTGCGTCGTGAAGCCGCTCTACGCGAACGGTGACACCGTCGCGCGCCAGCCGGTCTACATGGATCAGGCGACGGCGAACGGGTCGTTCGGCCCGGCGTACCCGCCCTGAGCCGCGCCCCAGGCCCCGACGTGGTCGCCCGCACGACAAAGCGCCGTCCGGGCCGCCGCGTGCGATAGCATGAGGACGCGGGCGGTGGGCCCGCGCCCTTCGGAGGTCCTCGTGCGCTTCACTCCATCTCGCCTGGCGCTCGTCGTCGGTCTCGGCGCGTTCACCGCGACCGCCCTCTTCGTCGGCTGCAAAGCGGGCGTGTCCGACAACGCAGGCGGCTTCGGCGGCGCAGGCGGATCGGGGCAGACGAGCGCGACGAGCGGCACGATGGGCGCGCAGCAGGCGAGCTCGTCGTCGGGCTTCGAGATGGACGCGGCGGGCGGCGGTCCCGCCGACGTGCCGATGAACCCTTGCGGGACGCAGTGTGGGCCGAAGGAGCTCTGCGACGGGGTCAACAAGGGCATCGACGACAACTGCGACGGCAACGTGGACGAAGGGTGCCCGTGCGCGCCGGGCGAGGCCGAGTCGTGCTTCAAGGGCGATCCTTCGTACCTCAACACGCCCGGCTGCTTCCCCGGCACGCAGAAGTGCAGCGAAAACGGGGTCTGGGGGGCGTGCGTCGGCGGCAGCCACGCGACCGATGGCTGCTTCAACTCGAACCCCGACAACTGCCACCCGATCTCGGCCGTGCCGTTCGCGACGGTGGATCTGCACTCCGGCCTCGGGACGTTCGGCAACGGGGCGACGATCAACGACTTCACGGTGATGTGCCCGCCGGGCGTGAGCCCGTGCCCGACGCCCGACGCGAACGGGAACGTCCAGGTGCTCGTCTCGGGCGAGTACGACATCACGTACACGCGCGAGAACAACATCATGTGCACCTTCCCTCTCTATGTAGGTGCACCAGGGTTGCGTGTGGAGCTCTCGTGGGACTTCCCGACGAGCGGCGGCACGACGGACCTCGACCTCCACATGCACGAGCCCGGCACGGCGACGCCTTGGGGCCAGGGGGCGAACCAGGACTGCGGGTACTCGAACTGCACCGCCGACAATTTCGACCCGCTCTTCCCGTTCGGCCCCGAGTGGTTCCCGCCCGCGCCGCAGCCGGCGGGCGATCCCGTCAACTGGGATCTGAACCCGATGATGAACCTCAACACCTGCTACTTCGCGCCGCGCGGCGTCGGCGCGCAGTGGCAGAGCTACGGCAAGGGCTGCCACAACCCACGCCTCGATCTCGACGACATCAGCTGCGTCCCGTCGATCACCGATCCGCAGGACTCTCAGTTCTGCGCGCCCGAGAACATCAACGTGGACTTCCCGCCGAAGGACAAGTGGACGCGCATCGGCGTCCACTACTACCCGGGCACGAGCTCGTACGGCGGCATCATCCACCCCAACGTGAAGATCTACTGCGAGGGCCACCTGGCCGCGGAGCTCGGCACGCACGGGTTCAACAACCCGGAGACCGCGATCGCTTGGCAGCCGAGCCAGAAGGACCAGTTCTGGTCGGTCGCCGACGTCGAGTTCCACCAGGATCAATGCACGAACACCTGCATCGTGAAGCCGATCTACGTGAACGGCGACACGACCGCGCGTCAGCCGGTCTACGTGAGCGAGTCGGTCGCCTCGACCGTCTTCGCCCCGCCCTACCCGCCCTGATCGATCGCGAGCCCGGGCCATGAGCGATCCTCGCAAGCTCCTCTCGGAGGCCGACGCGCGCGCGCTGCTCGCGCTGCCGCGGTCGCACGTGCTGCCCTCGGAGGACGAGCTCCTCGACGACGCGCGGCGCATCGTCGCGAAGAACCTGGAGCTCGCCGACGAGCTCGGGCCGCTGCGAGAGCAGGGGCTGCAGCTCTCGCCCGTCTGGGAGGCGAAGGGCGGCGTCGTGCAGGTGAGGCTCGCGGTGCTCCCGGCGGTCTTCCGCTCCCGCTACTTCGAGGGCGAAGCGGCGGAGGTGCTCCGCGAGCCCGTCGCGATCGAGATGGTCGTCGACGTGCTTCCGTGGATGGTCGACGACCCGGTCGGCGCGGCGTTCGCGCTCGAGAGCACCTACCGCACCTGGCAGGACGACACGGCGCCGGTGCGCTCGATCGATCTGCCGTACCGCGGCCACTACCGGCTCCTCTCGCTCCTGCTCGCGGACATCGCGCGCAAGGGATCGGCGGGCCTCGACGTGCTCGAGTGGCTCGGCTCGATCGGGCTGCCCGTCGAAGAGTCGCGCGACGAGGACGATCCTCCGGCCGAGGAGATCCGCGCGTCGATGAAGGCGCACCTCGAGGCGATGTGGGCCGAGGAGCGCCGCTGGAAGGACGCCGCGTTCGGGCGCTGAAATCGCCGGCGGGCGATCCTCAGAGCGCGAAGAGCGGGCAGATCGCGGACGGCGTGTCCGGCGGAGGGTCCGTCCGATCGGGCGTACGCCCGCGGCTCGAGAGCGTGCTCCAGAAGAGGATCACGTCGCGCGGGTGCTCGGCGACCTGCCGCTCGAGCGCAGCCCAGGCCTTGCCCGAGTACGTCACCTCGCCCGGGACGCCGAGGACTTCACCGACGGCCGCGGCGCCGCGCTCCGCCTCGGGCGTCGGGTAACCGTAGCCCTCGCCGAGGAAGCGATGATCCATCTCGAAGCGCGCGCGCGTGAGCGCCTCGCGCGGCGGGCCTCCGTGGCGCGACACGAAGCGCGCGGTCGCGTGGACGAGCGCGCCGAGCGTGAGCGGGTTCGACGCGACGAGATCGGTGATGCGGACGCCGACGACGCGCGTCGGCCAGCCGAGCCAAGACACGCCGACCGTCAGCCCGGCCACGGTGCCGCCGCTGCCCGCCGGCACGACGATCCGATCGGGCCTCGGCATCTCGCCGCGCTCGACCTGCCCGGCCAGCTCGAGCAACGCGTCGACGTAGCCGAGGTTCGGCAGCGGCGACGACGCGCCCGGCAGGATCGTGAACGGCCGGAACGCGCGCCGTCGCTCTTCGAGGTAGCGCGCGACCGTCCGCGCGTAGCCCCCGCCGTAGACGAGCCTCCCTCCCGCGCGAACGTCGAGCGCGAGCGATTCGCGCATGAACGCGGTGTGGGGTTGATCGAAGAGCACCGCCGTGACGTCGAGCCCGAGCGAGCGGCCGAAGAGGATGGTCGCGGCGACCTGGGTCGAGGCGAGCCCGCCGACGGTGAGGAGCGTGCGCGCCCCTTCGTCGAGCGCCCTCGCGAGCAACAGCTCGAAGCGGCGTATCTTGTTGCCGCCGTAGAGCTCCGCGACCTCGTCGTCGCGCTTGATCCACACACGCTCACCGAAGCGCGCGATGCGCTCGACGCGCGTCGGGAGATCGGTGAGGGGCAAGAAAGGCAGCGTTCGCAGCCCCCGCGCCGCAGCGAACACGAGCGGCTCTCGCCTGCGGGTCACCGCGCGCCTCGCCTCGACTCTCCGCCCCGCTCAGTTCGCGAGGCTCGCCTTGCGCAGCGCCGAGCGCGCGAACGACCCGAGGAAGCCGGTGCGCCCCTCGGCCTCGACGCCGACGTCGGCGTCGGTCTGCGCCTTGATGAGGTTCTGCTTCACCATCGGATCGTCGAGGTACGTCTCGGTGAGGCGCCGCTCGCGGAAGAGGCCGAGCGCGCGCAGCGGCGCGAGCGCCCCACGCACGCGCCGCTTCACGGCGCCCTCGACCGCCTTGCCCGCGAAGGCCTCCGCGACGAGCGACACGCGCTTCGCCGTCGAGAGGCTCGCGAGCGGCTCGTCGAGGAGCCCCATCCGCACGAGGCGCTTCTCCGACATCGCGACCGAGTGGCGAACGAAATCGGGCAGCTGGCGCATCACGGGATGGTCCTGCGGCAGCGCGCGCTTCATGTACGCCTCGAGCCGACCGACGGCGAAGAGCGTCACCAGCGCCTGCCCGAGCAACCTGCGCTTGAGCCACGGCTTGCCTTGAATGGCCTCCATCGTGCGGCGCTCGCCGAACTCGACGTGGCGCTCCTCCTGCTTCACCCCACGGCGCAGGATCGTCACGATCTCCTCGTGGTCGATCGTCTCGATCATCGCGTAGAACGCCTGCAGCACGAGCCCCTCGCCGATGGCCATCTCGAGCGCCACGTGCTCCGCCCACGTGTCGGGCATCGCGCCGGTCGCCAAATAGCGCACGACCGGGTGCGCCGGCCCCGGACGCTCGCCGAGGATCTCCAGGATGCGGACGAAGTTGCCGACGTGCTGGAACTCCTCGACCGCCTGCCGCGAGAGGAACCGCGCGGCGTCGAGATCGGGCGCGCCGTAGAGCCAGTGGCCGATCTGGATGCCCGTGACCTCGCCGTAGAGGAACTGGTTCACCGCCCACGCGAGCGTCGCGCGATCGCGCACCGGATCGAGCTTGTGGCCCCCGAAATCGAACACCATCTCTTCGCGCGTGAGCAGCATGGCAGAGCGCCTCCGATGGCCTCAGCGTAGCACGCCGCTCGCTGGCCGACGGGGCTTGGGTTAACCTCTCCGCCGAGGTGAACATGGCACGCGTCGACAACTTCAATGCCGGCCCCGCAGGGCTCCCCTTCCCCGCCCTCGAGCGCGCGCAGCGCGAGCTCCTCGACTTCGAAGGCACCGGCATGTCGATCATGGAGCACAGCCATCGCGGCAAGGCGTTCGAGGCCGTGCACGACGAGGCGCTCCGTCTGCTCCGCGAGCTCTACGCGATCCCCGCCGACTACGACGTGCTCTTCCTGCAGGGGGGCGCGAGCCAACAGTTCGCCGTCGTCCCGATGAACCTGTTGCCGACCGACAAGACCGCCGACTACGTCATCACCGGCGGCTGGAGCGAGAAGGCGTACGAGGAGGCCGGGCGCATCGGCAAGGCGCGCATCGCCGCCACGACGGTGGTCGACAAGAAGTACACGCGCATCCCGAAGCAGTCGGAGCTCGACGTGCGGGACGACGCGGCCTACGTCCACATCACGACCAACAACACGCTCTTCGGGACGCAGTGGCACTACACCCCCGCGGTGAAGGCCCCGCTCGTCGCCGACATGTCGAGCGACTTCTTGTGGAAGCCGATGGACGTGACGCCGTACTCGCTCATCTACGCCGGCGCGCAGAAGAACATCGGGCCCTCGGGCGTCACCGTCGTGGTCGTCAAGAAGAGCCTCGTCGAGGCCGGCCGCAAGGACATCCCGGTCATCTTTCGCTACGAGACGCACGCCAAGGCGAACAGCCTCTACAACACGCCTCCGACCTTCGGCATCTACCTCGTGCGCAACGTCCTCGCGTACACGGCGGAGATCGGCGGCCTCGGCGAGATCGAACGCCGCAACCGCAAGAAGGGCGAGATCCTCTACGGGGCGATCGACGACAAGGCCGCCTTCTACCGCGCGCCGGTCGAGAAGGAGAGCCGCAGCTTCATGAACGTCGTCTTCCGTCTGCCGAGCGAGGACCTCGAGAAGAAGTTCGTCGCCGAGGCGGCGAAGCGCCACATGGTCGGGCTCGCCGGTCACCGCTCGACCGGCGGCATCCGGGTCTCGACCTACAACGCCGTCCCGGTCGACGCGGTCGAGCGCCTCGTCGCCTTCATGGACGAGTTCCAGCGCACCCACGGCTGATCCCGCCGAGGCGCGGGGCGCAGAATCTGCGTCGCGCGGTCGGCCCGATTTCCCGGGCGAACCGTTGCTCTCGCGGGGCACGGCCTCGTCGCCGCAGTTGTCGAGACATTCACCCCGAGATGCGCTAGGAGGAGCGTCGAGTTTTCGACGGTCCCCCTCGGCGCCCGGAAATTCCGGGCCGACCGAGCGCCTTCGAGGTGATTCATGCTCCGATACACGGCCGATCTCCGCACCATCGCCTTCATGGCCATCTACTTCGGGCTCGTCGCCTTTCAGTGGGTGTACCCACCGGCGTCCGTCCTCGGGGGCTCGCTCGCCATCGGCATCCCGGTGCTGATCCTCACCTGCTTCTTCTCGTTCTTCGGCGCCGTCGCGACCCACAACACGATCCACAGCCCGGTCTTCAAGAGCCGCGCGATGAACCGGGTCTTCCAGGCGATCCTGACCCTGACCTACGGCCACCCGGTGAGCGCGTTCGTCCCCGGTCACAACCTCAGCCACCACAAGCACACGCAGACCGCGCGTGACGTGATGCGCACGTCGAAGGTGCGCTTCCGCTGGCACCTCCTGAACGGCCTCTTCTTCATGGCGATGGTCGGCCCGGCGATCATGAAGGGCGAGTCGAGCTACTTCCGCATGATGAAGACGCGCGCGCCGAAATGGTTCGCGCAGCTCCGCGTCGAGCAGGTCGTGCTCTACGGCATCTACGCGGTGCTGTTGTATCTCGATTGGAAGAAGTTCCTCGTCTTCGTCTTCATCCCGCACAAGTACGCAGCGTGGGGCATCATCACGATGAACATGCTGCAGCACGACGGCTGCGACGAGAACAGCGAGTACGATCACTCGCGCAACTTCGTCGGCCCGATCGTGAACTTCTTCACGTTCAACAACGGCTACCACTCGATCCACCACGTCTACCCGGGCCTGCACTGGAGCCTCACGCCGGCGAAGCACGCGGAGGAGATCGCGCCCTTCATCCACCCGGCGCTCGATCAGAAGTCGCTCGTCGGCTACCTCCTGCGGACGTTCGTCTGGCCCGGAAAGCGCGTGCGCTACGACGGCTCGCCGTTCGTGTTGCCCCCCGCCTCGCCCGACGAGAGCTGGCTGCCGAAGCCGGAAGAGACGCCCGAGGATCTCGGCGCCATCGCGCCGGCATGAGCTCCGCCTTCGATCCGTCGGGTCCCGCGACCTTCGACGGCATCTACGGCCTCTGGCACACGCCCGACGAGGCGCGCGTGGTGCTCGTCCCCGTGCCGTGGGAGCCGACGACCTCGTACAGAAAGGGCACGGCAGGAGGGCCTGCCGCCATCCTCGAGGCGAGCCGCCAGGTCGATCTGTTCGACCGCGAGACGGGGCGCCCCTACGAGGCGGGCATCGCGATGCTCCCGTTCGACCCGTCGATCGAGGAGTGGAATCGCGCCGCGTGCGAGCTCGCCCAGCCGATCATCGACGCGGGCGGCGCCGGCACCGATCCGGCGCTCCGCGAGGCGCTCTCTCTGGTGAACGCCCTCTCGGCGCGGCTCAGCGAGCGGGTCGAGTCGATCGCCGACGCGTGGCTCGCGAAGGGCAAGCTCGTCGGGCTCGTCGGCGGTGACCACTCGACGCCGCTCGGGCTCGTTCGCGCCATCGCGCGACGCCACCCCGGCGTGGGGGTGCTCCACGTCGACGCGCACGCCGATCTGCGCGAGGCGTACGAGGGCTTCACCGAGTCGCACGCGTCGATCATGTTCAACGTGCACACGCAGGTCGCGGACGTCTCGAAGATCGTCCAGGTCGGCATCCGCGACTTCTCCGAAGAAGAGTACGCGCTCGCCACCTCGAGCCCACGCGTGATGACGTTCTACGACGCCGACCTCGCGAAGCGCGCGTTCTCGGGCGAGCCGTTCGCGAAGATCGCGCGCGACGTCGCCGAGGCCCTGCCGAGCGAGGTGTACGTCTCGTTCGACATCGACGGCCTCGACCCGTCGCTCTGCCCCGGCACGGGGACGCCCGTCCCCGGCGGCCTCGGTTTCCGCGAGATGTGCGCGCTGCTCGACGCGGTGCGCGCGAGCGGCCGCCGCATCGTCGGCTTCGACCTGAACGAGGTCGCGGGCGCCGAGTGGGATGCGACCGTCGGCGCGCGCGTCCTCTACAAGCTGATCGGCTACGCGCTCCGCGCGTGAGGCGCGGGCGCTCGCTCGTCGCTCAGTCGAGCGACAAGCCGAGGGCGCTCGCGTACGCCGCGATCGCCATCGACACGTCGCGCGTCCCCGCCATCTCGCGGCACGAGTGCATGCTCAGCATCGGCGCGCCCACGTCGACGGTGTCCACGCCGAGCAGGGCGGCCGTGATCGAGCCGATGGTGCTGCCGCACGGCAGATCGGTGCGGACGACGAACTCCTGCGGCGCGTAGCCGGCCTCGCGGCACGCGGCGACGAAGCGGGCCGCCGTCTCGCCGTTCGTCGCGTACGACTGGTTCGCGTTCGTCTTCACCACGAGCCCGCCGCCGAAGCGCGGCTGGTGCTCGGGCTCGTGCTGGCCTTCGTAGTTCGGGTGAACGGCGTGCGCCATGTCCGCCGAGACGAGGAACGACGAGCGCATCGCGCGCTCGAAGGCCTGCGCTTCCTTCGCCGGATAGGCCTCGACGATGCGCGCGAGCGTGTCCTTGAGCACGGTGCCTTGCGCGCCGACTGCGCTGCGTGATCCGCACTCCTCGTGGTCGTAGAGCACGATGAGCCGCGTGGCCGGCGACGGCGCGCGCGACGCCTCGACGAGCGCCTCGGTGGCGGCGTGGCAGCTCGCGAGGTTGTCGAGCCGCGGCGCGTAGACGAACTCGCGGGCCGCGCCGCCGAGCGTGCTCGGCGCGGTGTCGAAGAACATCAGGTCGAGGCCGGCGACATCCTTCTCGTCCTCGCCGAGCTCCTTCGCGATCTCGGCGCGCAGATCGGCCTCGCCGAGGCCGATCACGGGCGCCATGTGCTTCTGCGTGTTGAGGACGAGCCCCTCGGTGTTGACATTGCGATTCAGATGTATCGCGACATTCGGCACCCGCGCGATGGGACGCGCGAAGCGGAGGAGCTTGGACTCGACGCGCTTGCCCCGCGCGAGCGAGACGCGGCCCGCGAGCGAGAGATCGCGGTCGAGCCAGGTCGAGAGCAGCACGCCGCCGTAGATCTCGACGCCGACCTGCCGGTAGCCCACCTTGGAGACGTCGGGGCGCGGCTTCACGCGGAGGTTCGGCGAGTCGGTGTGGGCGCCGATCATCCGAAACCCCTTCGCGGAGGGCGGCTCGGTGCCGACGACGAACGCGAGCACCGTCGTCCCGCCGCGGACCACCCAGCGCTTGTCTCCCGGGGCGAGCGTCCACGCTTCGCGCTCGGGCAGGCCCGTGAAGCCGGCCTCCTCGAGCCGGCGAACGACCTCCAGGACGGCGTGGTGGGGCGTCGGCGATCGGTCGATGAAGCCGCAGAGATCCTCGGCGCTCTTCACTTCTCGTTCGGTCACGGGCTCGGCGGGGGTCGGCATGGCCATCATTCTTAACCCCAAAAGAGCGTGCGCGGCAGCCCGTCGCGAGTAGCTTAGGCGTCGGATGAAGCCAGAGCCCGAGGGGCAAGCGCTCCACTTCACCGTGGCGAGCTCGATGCGCGAGCTCGCGCCCGTCTGGGAGAAGCTCGACCCGGCGCTGCTCGCCGACGCGCCCTTCCTGCGCTTCGAGTGGCTCGACGCGCTCGAGCGCACCGGCTGCGCCGTGGCGAAGCGCGGCTGGCAGCCTCACCACCTCGTGCTCCGTCGCCAAGGCGAGCTCGTCGCGGTCGCGCCCGCGTACCTGAAGGGCCACAGCGAGGGCGAGTTCGTGTTCGACTTCTCTTGGGCGAACGCGGCCTCGCGCTTCGGCGTCGAGTACTACCCGAAGCTCCTGCTCGCGGTGCCCTTCACGCCTGCGACGGGACCGAAGGTGCTCACGGTGCCCGGCGCCGATCGCGCCCTCGCCCACCGCGCGTTCGCCGTGGGCATCGACAAGGTCGTCGAGCAGGCGGAGCTCTCGTCGGCGCACGTGCTCTTCCCGCCCGAAGCCGAGGCCGACGCCCTCGAGGACGCGGGGCTCCTGCACCGCGTGGGCGTGCAGTTCCACTGGACGAACCGCGGGTTCGGCACGTTCGAGGACTTCCTCGGGACGCTGCCCTCGAAGCGGCGCACGCAGCTCCGCCGCGAGCGCCGCGCACCGGCCGAGCAAGGCGTGACCTTGACCACGCTGACGGGCAAGGATCTCGTGCCCGAGGTGGTCGACGCGATGTTCGAGTTCTACGCGGCCACGGTGGACAAGTTCTACTGGGGCCGGCGCTACCTGAATCGCCACTTCTTCGAGGAGGTCTGCTCGAAGATGCCCGACGCGATCGAGGTCGTGCTCGCGCGCGACGCGTCGAAGAAGCCCATCGCGGGGGCGTTCAACCTGCGGGGGGCGCGCACGCTCTTCGGGCGCTACTGGGGCGCGAGCGTGGAGCTGCCCTTCTTGCACTTCAATGTCTGTTACTATCACTCTGTGGAACAGGCGATCCTCCGCGGCCTCACGCGTTTCGAGCCGGGGGCGGGCGGCGAGCACAAGCTCGCGCGAGGCTTCGCGCCGACCGTGACCCACAGCGTTCACTTGCTCCGCGATCGCCGCTTTTCGCGCGCGATCGAGGACTTCGTGACGCGGGAGAGACAGGCGATCGAAGCCGAGATCGCCTCCGAGCACGGCAGCGGAGGATGACGTTCGGGGACTGGACGTGGCTCCGTCCAGTTGACGAGACCCACCCGCGCCGGACATCCTGCTCGCATGAGCCTCGATCCCCTTCGGAACCGCCGGACCGTCGGCTGGAACCTCCTTTCGCTTCTCGCGCTCGCTTCGGTCGCGACCCCGTTCGCTTGCAACAGCAACGACACCGGCAACACGACCTCGGGCAACACCGCCGCGGTGACCAACGGCACGGGTTACGACCCGGTCTGCGAAGGCGGCACACGCGACGGCTTCTGCGACGCGCTCGGCGCGAAGCCCGAGAGCTGCATGTGCCTCGATTGCGCGCAGACGGCCTACTGCAAGAAGACCTGCCAGGACGACGGCATGTGCAACCCTGCCGCGGGCGAGGACTGCACCTGCATCGACTGCGTCGGGCAGAGCGTGAACGGCCAGGAGTGCCAGCTCTCGATGAGCAACGGAAACGGAAACGGAAACGGGAACGGTCCCGCGTCGTCGGCGGCGGCGACGAGCGGCGCGGGCGGCGCTGGAGGCGGCTCTGCGTCGTCGGCTGCCACGACCGCTGCTGCCACGACCGCGGCAGCGACGACGGCCGCCGCGACCACCGCAGCGAGCACCGGCACCGGCATGTGAAGGCGACGCGCGCCCGCTCGAGTCGGCTCGAGCGGGCGACCGTGCGCCCGCGCGCTCGCCGCTCGACCGCTCGGCGGATCGAGTCAGCCCTTCGAGAGCCCGAGCTTCTTCAGGAACGGGCGGATGTGGTGCCGCTCCATCCCGCTGCGCCGCGCCATCTCGCTCACGTTGCCGTTGGTCGCGCGGAAGAGGTCACCGAAGTAGCGCCCCTCAAACGCGGAGATCGCCTGCCGCTTCGCTTCGCCGTACGGCGTCGAGAGATCGACCTTCTCGCCGTCCCCCATGGCCCCGCCGCGCTCGAGCGGGAGGAGCGACGCGATCGACTCTGCGCCCGCGGGCAAGCTCGCGGCGACGCTCGTGACGTTGACGAGCTCGCGCACGTTGCCCGGCCAGTCGTGCTGCGCGAGCGTGCTCGTGACGAGGTCGACGACCTCGTCGGCGCGCTCGGGTCGGCCGATGCGCCGACACGTCGCCTTCACGAGGAGGGCGATGTCCTCGCGACGCTCGCGGAGCGGCGGGATCTCGATCCTCACCTGGGCGATGCGGAAGAACAGATCGCTCCGGAACCTGCCCGCGTTCATGCTCTGGCCGAGATCGCGCCGCGTCGCCGCGATGACGCGCACGTCGATCGGCTCGTAGTGCTGCGCGCCGACGCGCTTCACCTGCCGCTCGGAGAGCGCGCGGAGGAGCTTCGGTTGCAGCTCGATCGGCAGCTCGCCGAGCTCGTCGAGGAAGACCGTGCCCTTGTGCGCGTCCTGGAACGCGCCGCTCCGACGCTCGGTCGCGCCGGTGAACGACCCCTTCTCGTGGCCGAACAAGAGGCTCTCGGCGAGCGGTCCCGGGATCGACGCGCAGTCGACGACGACGAACGGCGCCTGCGCGCGCTGGCTCTTCTCGTGGACGGCGTGCGCGACGAGCTCCTTGCCGCAGCCGGTCTCGCCGTTGATGAGGATCGAGAGGTCCGTCGGCGCGATCTCGCCGAGCATGCGGAAGAGGTGGCGCATCTTCGCCGCGGCGCCGACCATCGGTCCGAAGCTGTCCTCGAAGCCGACGTCGACGCGCTCCTTGTCGAGCGGCTCGTACGCGACGCGCGTCTTGCCGATCGTGAGCGTGCACGCAGACGTGAGGATGGCCTCACGAACGCGGACGCTCTGGACGAAGGTCCCGTTGCGGCTGCCGAGATCCTTCACGAGGACGCCCTGTCCCTCGGCGCGCACCTCGCAATGGATGGAGCTCACCTCGGGATCGTCGAGGACGATCGCGCAGCTCGGATCGCGGCCGATCAGGATGGGGCTGACGGTGACCTTGACGCTGTCTCTTCCGGGCGCCGTGAGGTGGCCTCCGCGGACGAACCACTGCAGCGGGCTCGTGCGGGTCGCGTCTCTTGCCATCCTTTCCCCTTAGCGGAAGACACGATTGTGCCGCACCAAGAAAGCGAGACGTCCGCGCGGGCTCGTCGGCGGCTCGCGCGGCCCTGCCGTCCCACCTCTCACGCGGACTCGTGTCCGTCCTCTGGACCTGAATCCGTCCAGGGGTTCCATGTCCGGGGCGACGCCACCCCCACCTCGTCGCACCTCTATTCCAGCGGAGAAAACGTGATCAGGTGACGGCGCGTCGGTGGGATCGACTGGGCACGCATCCTGCTTTGGTCTCTGGCATGCCGAGACAACTCCGACGCGTACCGATGCAGCTGCTCCTCTCCGGGGCAGTGACCGCGACCGCAGCGCTCGCCTTGGGCTTCGCTGGCTGCTCGACGAGCGGCTCAGGCTCGAGTGGGAGCGAGTGCGTCTCCACCGAACAGTTCTTCGCCGAGAAGATCTGGGCGCAGACGATGAGCACCGAGTGCATCCAGTGCCACAACCCGAACGGGCAGGCGAAGGACACTCCGTTCGTGCTCCACCCGGCTGCCGAGGCTGGCTATCTCGAGGCGAACCTCCAGATCGTCAAGACGCTCGCGCAGACGCAGCGCAACGGCGAGTCGATCCTCCTCTTGAAGCCCACGAAGCAGGTCCCGCACGACGGCGGCCAGCTCTTCAAGACTGGGAGCCAACAGTACAACGACTTCAAGACCTTCATCGAGAAGGCCAGCCAGGACGAGACCTGCCCGACGAACTCGGCGAAGTTCTTCGGCGGCGCGGAGCTCATGAGCCCTGGCGAGACCCTCCGCAAGGCGGCCCTCGTGCTCGCCGCGCGCCTCCCGACGGCCGACGAGGTCGCGCAGGTCGAGAAGGGCGGCTTCGACGCCCTGAACCCGATCCTCGATCGCTTCATGAACGAGCAGGCGTTCTTCGAGCGCGTCAAGGAGTCGTTCAACGACCAATTCCAGACCGACTTCTACATGCTCGGCGGCAACGCCCTCGACATCCTTCCCGAGAGCTGCTCGGCGCAGGGCGCGGATCCGAAGAACTGCGACGCTTCGTCCTACTACCAGCCGAACTGGATGCAGAGCATCGTCGGCACCGACAACAACTGCAACAACCCGACGGCGACGAAGGAAGACGTCCTCAAGTACGGCGCGTCGGATCCGGGCGACCTCTGCGACAAGCTCGTGGAGCGCACCCGGGTCGCGGCGGCGCGCGAGCCTTTGGACCTCATCGAGTACATCGTCCGCAACAACCTGCCGTTCAGCCAGGTGCTGACGGCCGACTACACCGTCGTCAACCCGTACAGCGCGCCGGCCTTCGGCGTGAGCGACGTGCAGTTCACGAACCCCGTCGATCCGTTCGAGTTCCACCAGACGTGGACGGCGGGCTCGGCGCCCCGCGCCGGTGTCCTCACGATGCCCGTCTGGCTCTCGCGCCACCCGACGACGGCGACGAACCGCAACCGTCACCGCGCTCGCATGGTGTTCTTCGACTGGCTCGGCACCGACATCCTCAAAACGGCCGAGCGTCCGATCGATCCGACCAAGATCACGGACTTCAACCCGACGATGAACTCGCCGCAGTGCAACGTCTGCCACACGAACATCGATCCGATCGCGGGCCTCTTCCAGAACTACCAGCACGAGCAGGGCAACCAGGCCTCGTACGTGCCGGACTTCAAGTGGTACCAGGACATGCGGCCGCCGGGGTTCGGCAAGACGGCGCTGCCGGCCGATCAGTACGCGGCGTCGTTGCCGTGGCTCGGCAAGCAGATCGCGGCCGATCCGCGCTTCGCGATCTCGGTCACGTACAACGCGTTCCGCATGTTGACGGGCCAGGATCCGATGCTCCCGCCGGACCCGACGTCGAAGACCTTCCAGGATGACTTCGACGCGTACCTCGGCGAGTACTACACGTTCTCGGACGTCGCCAAGAAGTTCAGCGCCGCGAAGTTCAACTACAAGGTGCTGGTGAAGGAGCTCGTGATGAGCCCCTACTTCCGCGCGAAGAACACCGCGGTCGACATCGACAAGGAGCAGCTGAAGAAGTTCGGTCCGCTCGGCACCGCGCACCTGCTGACGCCGGAGCAGCTCACCCGCAAGGTGGAGAACATCCTCGGCCTGGGTTGGGTCACGAACGGCAACGGGAACAATCAATTCGATCCGTTCCTGCTCGACATGAACCAGTACCGGCTGCTCTACGGCGGCACGGACTCCGAGAACGTGACGGTCCGCATCAAGGATCCGAACGGCATCATGGCGAACGTCATCGAGCGCATGTCGAACGAGATGGGTTGCCGCATCGTCGGCGCCGAGTTCGCCCTCGACAAGTCGCAGCGCAAGTTCTTCAACCTCGTCGACGCGTCGTTCGAGCCGAAGGACGTGAACGGCTACGACATCGCGAACACGCAGCAGGCGATCAAGCAGCAGATCGTCCAGCTCCGCCAGACGCTGCTCGGCGAGAAGCTCGACGTCTCGGACCCCGAGGTCCAGCGCACGTTCGACCTCTTCGTCTCGGCCTGGCAGGAGGGCAAGGCCCAGATGGCGGCGGGATCGATGAACAAGATCTCGACCAACATCCCCGGGATGTGCGTGCCCGATACGAACTACATCACCGGTGAGGCGCTGAAGGCGGATCCGATGAACCAGGACAAGTACGCGCAAGACAAGCAGTACACGCTCCGCGCGTGGATGGCGGTCATGACGTACATCCTCAGCGACTACCAATTCGTCTACGAGTGATCACAGGAGCCCAAGCCATGGAACGCAGAGACTTTCTGAAGCTTGCAAGCATGACGGGGCTCGCGGTCGCCGCGGGCGGAGCCTACGGTGAAGCCGCCAGCGCGGACGCGCCCTACGACGGGCCGCTCTGGCTCTGCCTCCACCTCGGTGGCGGTTGGGACGTGACGAGCGTCACGGATCCGAAGGGCGCGGGGAAGCAGAACAAGTACCCGGTCAACGCGATCCCGAAGGCCGGCAACATCTCGTACGCGCCGATGGAGCTGTCGCCGGACGTGATGAACGCCAACATGCAGGGCGGGTTCACCGCGTCGAAGACCTTCTTCGACAAGTACTACCCGGCGCTGACGGTCATCAACGGCATCGACAACTCGACGAACAGCCACGACGCGGGCACCCGCGTCACCTGGGCTGGAAGCCTCGCCGAGGGCAAGCCGACGGTCGCGGCGCTCATCGCCGCCGCGTACCTGCCGACCGCCCCGATGGGCTTCATCACCTTCGGCGGGTACGACACCACCGACGGCGTGGTCGGCGCGTCGCGCCTCGGCAACCTGGACGCGCTGAAGCGCCTCGCGTTCCCCTACCGCATCGACGCCAACAAGACCGACTCGGACCTCTTCGCGCTCGAGCAGGCCCAGGCGAAGATCGTGGCGGCCCGCGACGCTCGCTACAAGGCGCAGATGGCGCAGCAGCGACTGCCTCGCGTGCAGAACGCGATGTCGAAGCTCTACACCTCGCGCCTCGGCTCGAACGAGCTGCAGAGGCTCACGCAGTACCTCCCTGATCCGAACCAGATCAAGGGCGGTCTCGTCGGCCAGGCTCAGCTCGCCATCGCGGCGTACCAGGCCGGGATCTGCGTCTCGGCGAACCTCGAGTTCGGCGGTTGGGACACCCACGGTCAGAACGACGCGAGCGTCGCGCGCAACCTGCAGGGCAACAACAACGACGGTCTGCTGCCGAGCCTCGACGCGATCATGACGTACGCCGCTTCGAAGGGCGTCGACAACAACATGGTCATCGTCATCGGCTCCGACTTCGGTCGCAAGGCCGGCGGCGGCAACACGCCGGGCTACAACATGGGCAACGGCAAGGACCACTGGTCGATCACGAGCATGATGATCATGGGCGCCATCAAGGGGAACGTGATCCCCGGCAACCGTGTCCTCGGTGCGACCGACGACGAGATCGCCTCGGTGCCGATCGATCCGGCGACGATGCAGCCCTCGCCGAACGGCATCACGCTCAAGCCGGGTCACATCCAGCGCGCGATCCGCAAGGCGGCTGGCATCGACCAGTCGAAGATCGTCGCCAACTACCCGGTCGACGTCTCGGAGGACCTGCCGATCTTCGGCTGATCGTCTGCGACGGAGGCCCTGCAACGAAGGCCCTGCAACGAAGGCCCTGCAACGAAGGCCCTGCAACGGAACCCCCGAGGGCCTTCGGATGCGGCGCGTGATGCGCCGGTCCGACGACTCTCTCCGCGAGCCCGCGACGCTTCGGCGTCCGGGCTCGCGTCGTTTCGGGCGTGTCGTTTCGGATCCGCGAGCTACTCGACGTCGAACGCGACGTCCTCGCTCCTGGCGCCGTCCGCCACGACGCGCGCGACGTGATGGCCGCGCACGAGGCGCCACGCGAGGCCCGCGGCGGGCAGCGGCGTCGATGTGCCGTCGAGGATCAGCCGGACGTCGCGCGCGTCCGCGGGGGTGCGCGCGCGAAAGCGGATGGCGTTGGGGGCCGACGCGGCGTCGTCGACGAAGAACCGCGCGCCGTCCTCGGGGAACGTCACCGCGAGCGTCTCGCCCTCTCGCTTGGGCGGGTGCGCACCGGGGCAGCGGGGAGACGACGACGAGGGGACGAGCGGGCGCCCCGCGGCGCGCGCCCACGCGACGAAGAGGCTCGGGTACCACTCGAAGATGCGGGGCTCGACGCGCGCCGGATCGCAGCCTGGGCCGGCGAGGAGACCGCTCTCGCGTTCGATCGGGACGCGCACGTGCATGTCGCACGTCCCCTCGCCCGCCACGCGATCGACGACGCCGTGCATCTCGTGCTCGCTTCGGCCGTGGGGACAGTCGACCCCTCGCCGCTTGCCCGACAAGGGGCAGATCTCGACCGTGTCGATGCCCTCCGGCAGGACGAACGGCGTGGGCGCGTGGCTCTTGGCGGCAGCGAGCATCGCCGAACGGAAGAGGGGCCCCGCGCCGGTGATGCCGGAGACGCCCTTCATCGGCGAGCCGTCGAAGTTGCCGACCCACACGGCGACCGTCACCTCGGGCGTGAAGCCGACGGTGATGTTGTCGCGGTAGCCCTTGGACGTGCCGGTCTTGGCCGCGACGGCGAACGGGAGCTCGAGGACGCTGTCTTCTCCGAACGACGCGAGGCGCGCCGTCTTGTCGGCGAGGACGTCGGTGACGAGCGACACCGCGCGGGCGTCGAGCACGCGGCGCGGCGTAGGGGCCTCCGCGGCGACGACGGAGCCGTCCCATCGGCGAGAGGACAGCACGCTGCGCACGGGCAACGCGAGGCCGCCGCGCGCGAGCGTGGCGTAGGCGTTGGCGAGGGCGAGGAGGTGCACCTCGGCGTCGCCGAGCGCGACGCCGAGCCCGTAGTGGCTGGCGGGCTGGTCGACGGAGCAGAAGCCGAGCTCGCGGAGGCGGTCGACGACGGGCGCGACGCCGATGCGCTCGGTCGTCCACACGGCCGGCACGTTGAAGGAGTTGCCGAGCGCTTCGCGCAAGAGCACCGGCCCGTGAAACCGCTCGTCGTAGTTCTTCGGGCGATAGTCTCCGTCGGCCGCGGCGAACGTGAGCTCGAGATCGGGCAGGAGCGTCGCCGGCGACATCCCGAGCGTCTCCATGCCGAGCTCGTAGACGAAGGGTTTGAGCGAGGAGCCGGGTTGCCGGAGCGCGCGCACCCCGTCGTTCTGCCCGAGGTGCGCGGCGTCGGTGATGTCGGGGGCGCCGACGTACGCGAGGATGTCCCCCGTGAGGTTGTCGAGCACGACGACGCTGGCGGCGGTCACGTGCTCCTTGTCGTGCTCGCGGACGGTGGCGCGCGAGAGCTCGGTGATCTCCTTCTCCAGCGAGACGTCGAGCGTGGTCGTGACCTCGACCACGTCGTCGGGGATCTTCGAGGGGGGCGCGCATGGATCGACGTTGCCGGACACGACGGCGCGGACGAAGTGGGGCGCGCCGCCCGTCGAGAAGCGCGGCGCGAGGACGATGGGCTCGTTCTTCGCGCGGAGCACCTCGTCGGCCGAGGCGAGCCCCGCGGACGCCATGCGATCGAGCACGCGATCGCGGCGCTTCTTCACGCGGGCGGTGCCCCGCCGCGGATCGTAGAGCGAGGGACCGCGCGGGATCCCGGCGAGCGTGGCGGCCTCCGCCAATGACAATTCCTTGGCAGGTTTGTCGAAATAATAGCGGGCCGCCGCCTCCGCCCCGCGGATCTGCGGCCCGAACTCGATGCGGTTCAGGTACTCCTCGAGGATCTCTTCCTTCGAGAGGGACGCCTCGATCCGCACGGCGAGCGCCATGACCTGCAGCTTGCTCGCGAGATCGCGCTTGGCGCCGAGCACGTTGCGCGCGAGCTGTTGGGTCAGGGTCGAGGCGCCCGAGACGACGCGACGCGCGACGAGGGACGAACCGAAGGCGCGCGCCATCGCGATCGGATCGACGCCGAAGTGCGAATAGAAGCGTCGATCCTCCGCGGCGATGACGGCGCGCGGCAAGAGCGGGCCGAGCTCGGAGAGAGGCCTCCGATCGGCGCGCTCGTCGTCGTCGGCGCGGACCTCGCGGAGGAGGTGGTGATCGCGATCGTAGACGCGGACGGCGAGAGAACGTCCGCCGCCCGTCGGGATCGGCGCGCGGTGCGCGAGCGCAGGCGGCAAGCGCATCATCATCGCCGCGACGCCGAGCGCGACCCACGGGAGGAGCGCGACGGCGATCGCGACGCGGAGAGCGCGACGTACACGGCGATTGCGCGCGATCGCTGCGGCGCGCGCGAAGACGCGGCGGGCGGTCGACGTGGGAGAGAGGGGTACCGCCGCGGGAGCGCGCAAGGCCTCGCTCGAAGGGGCGAGCTTCGTCGAGCCCGTCCCCTCGCCTCGCGCTCGCCCCTTCTTTCGTCGCCGACGTCCCACTACTTCGGCTTGACCTCGATCGTGGTGGCGCCGTTTCGCCCGAAGATTTCAGGGGCGTACATCGCCTCGGCGCGCGTGGGCGGGACGACGAATTTTCCGAACGACGTCGCGCGCGCGAGGTAGCGGTAGCGATAGACGCCGGCGGCCATGTGGTCGACGAAGAAGAGGACGCGATCGTCGCGAAGCTCCTTCGTGTACCAGGAGAACTGATCGGCGCGCCCCGTCGCCTCGTCGTCCTCGTCGAAGCGAGGCGCCGAGTACTCGGCGCCGCCGAGCCGCCCCGAGCTCGTGGCGAGGCGCATGTCGATCGCTTCGAACCCGGCCGGCAGCGGATCGTCGATGACGACGAAGCTGCGGGGCTTGGGCGTGACGACGACGACGTCCGCGAGCACGAGGTCGCTCCCCGCGAAATCGAGCAGCTCTTTGTTCGGCACGGTGGCGAGCGCTTCGTCGAGGTTCTCGGGCGTGACCTTGCGGAGGCGCTTCTCGACGAAGAAGCCGCGATCGATGACGTCGGTCGGGAGCTTCTGGCGGGCGTAGCGGAGGCGCGCCTCGTAGAAGAGCTTGCCGCTGCCGTCGACGGTGAAGCCGAGGGCGGCGTTCTGCGCGTCGCCGAGGCGCGCCGCGGGGAACGTCTGGCTCTTCGCCTCGACCGAGCGTCCCTTGAACGCCGCGGTGAGCACGTCGTTGTCGCCGAGGAAGACGTGCGCGTCGAAGCTCGGCTCGACCTTCTCCTGCGCGTTCCTGTAGTCGACGAGCGCGATGAGCGCCCACGCCGCTTCTTGCGTCGAGCGCCACGCGCCGCCCTTGCGGTCGGCGAGGAGGCCCATCGCGAGGGGCGCCCCCAGCGGATGACCAGGCTTCGCGGCGAGGAGTCCGCGCAGCACGAGCGCCGTCGTGCGCGTCTCGGAGTCGAGCAGCTCGACGTAGCCGTCACCGAGCGCCTCCGTGCTGCGGGCGACCGGGCCGTCGAGGCGCAGGCTCGCCTCGATCTCCTTCACGAGCGCGTCGATGCTCGCTTGATCGCTCTTGGTCGTGACCATCGCGTGGAGCAGCAGCGCTTTGGCGAAGAGCGGCAGGCTCTGCCGATCGTCGAAGAGGCGGCTCACGCGCCCCGGATCGGGCTGACCGAGATCGGCGAGCACGTCGACGATGAACGCCTTCGAGGCGTTGTCGTACGGGTGCTTGCTCTCGGCCTCGAGCGCGCGGCGAAGGTACTGCACCGCCTGATCGCGCGCCTCGGCCGGCACCTCGGCCGCGCCGGAGGCCTCGACCTGGTGCAGCCCCCAGAGCGCGTAGGCCGTGACCCACGTGTTCGCCTCGAGCGAGTCTGGCCAGAAGCCGAAGCCGCCGTCGGCGCGTTGGTGCGTGAGGATCTTGGCGACGGTCTTCCGGACCACGTCGTCGATGTTCGCGGGGAGCTTCAGGTTGAAGTCCTTCGCGAGCGAGCGCATCTCGACGAGCGGGACGAGGCGGCTCGTGAGCTGCTCGGTGCAGCCATACGGGTAATCGAGGAGCTGATCGGCGCCGGCGTCGAGGCCGACGAGCGCGCTCGACGAGAGCGTGACGGTGAGCTCGCCGGTGTCGGAGCGGATCTGCGACAGATCGCCGAGCTTCTCTGCGGATTCCTTCTGCGTCTGGCCGTAGAGCGCGACGGCCTCGAGGGCCATCGGGGCCTTGATGTCGCGCTTGATCTCGACCGCGTCGACCGCGCCGCCGCCGCGCACGTCGAACCGGAACGACGCCGAGCCGACCGCGTCGGCGTGCATCGGGAAGCGGACCTCGGCGCTCTCGCCGGTGGCGAGGTGCACCCGCTTCACCTTCTCGGCGTCGACCGCGACGCCTTGCGCGGCGAGGGTCACCTCGACGTCGCTCGCCGCGAGCCCCTTCGACGTGACGACGACGCCCGCCTCGAACACGTCGCCCGCGCGGAGGAAGCGCGGGAACGCGGGGCGAGCCATGAGCGTGCGACTCGTGGTGATGCGTTTGTCGGCGAAGCCGAACCGATCGTCCTCCGCGGCGACGACCGCCATGAGTCGATACGTGGTGAGCGAGTCGGGGAGCTTGAACGAGGCGGTCGCGTGCCCCTTGTCGTCGGTCAGGATGGAGGGGTTGAAGTACGCGCTCGCGCGGAAGTCGCGCCGCGCGGCGCCGCCCGAGCCCGAGTCGCCGCCGCCGCCGGCGAGACCCTTGTCCCCGCCGAGGCCGCCGAGCGGATCGAAGAGCTTGGCGAGATCCGAGCGCGTCTCGAGCGTCGCGACCTTGAGCGAGCGCGGCGCAGAGAAGACGGGGATCGGGTCCGGCGTCTTGTAGTCGATGAGCTTCAGCACCCCCTCGTCGACCGCGTAGAGGGTGATCTCGGTCTTGGCGGGCTTGCCCGCCTGGTCGGTGACGTCGAGGTCGACCTTCACCTCTTCGCCCGGCTGCAGATCGGTCTTCGAGGGCTTGAGCGCGACCTTCAGGCGCCGATCCTCGGGGTTGATCGAGAGGTGCGTGAAGCCGATGCGGTAGCTCGGCGCGCCGACGTCCGGCTGGTTCGGCTGCGCGGGCGCGGGCTTCGTCCGGCCGCGGAGCACGGCGACGGAGACGAAGGCGTTCGGGCGGAGCTCGTCGGTGATCGGGACCTCGATCGTCGGTGTCGCGCCGACGAGCTTGACGAGGCGCTTCGAGTACACGCCGCCGCGCTCGACCGTCACGAGGGCGTCGGCGCTGGCGAACGGAGACTTCACGAGGATGCGCGCCTTCTGGCCGACCTTGTACGTCTCGTGGTCCGTCACGAGCTTGAGCTCGAGCTTGTCGGAGTCGGCCCAGCCGCCCGCGACGGCGTCGCCAGCGGCACCGGAGCTCGTCGCGTAGATGCCCATCGACGCCGCGACCGGGTTCTGCGCGCCGTCGAGCGAGCTGACGCGGAGCACGTAGTAGCCGCCGTCCGGCGGGGTCAGATCACACGCGACGGGCGTGCGGCCGCTGACGAGCGAGCAGCCCCCGACGGGCGAGTCGACGACGGTCGAGACCGTGGTGAGCGCGCTCGCGCCGTTCTGCTGCTTCGCGGTGACCCACTTGCGACGGAGGAGCTCGACCTTGAGCGGGCGCCCCTCGACGCGATCGCCCTTCGGGGAGACGGCGATGAAGCTCGGCTTGAGGGCCTTGCCGGCGTCGACGAAGTAGCTGTCGAGCTTGAGACCGACGTAGTAGGCGGCGGGGTGCACGATGGCGGTCGTGCTGGAGGAGACCACCTGCCGCGAGAGATCGGTCACGTCGACCGAGCAGGTGACCTCTTCGGGCCCG
Source organism: uncultured Polyangiaceae bacterium (assembly GCA_964467935.1). Lineage (GTDB taxonomy): Bacteria > Myxococcota_A > Polyangia > Polyangiales > Polyangiaceae > CAYYKK01. The sequence continues at coordinate 12,780 of CAYYKK010000032.1, read as the reverse complement.
CGCTGCCCAGGCATCGCGAGGGTCGCGTGCGTGGTCGTCGAGCCGCGGGGATCGAGCTTGTTGTCGCTCGAAGCGATGACGCTCTCGCGCGGCGACTTGTCGGGGAGGTCGGAGTAGTAAGGGTGATCGTCGACGGTGAAGCCCTCGGCGTTGTCGGGCGTGAAGTACGTCTCCGAGCGGCTGACGTAGGTTCGGACGGCGGCCCCCGCCATGGGCGCACCGAAGAGGAAGTCACCGTGCGCCGACCACGTCGCCGGGTTGCCGCGCACGTAGGAGGGGCGATCGCTCTCGGCCTTCACCTCGAACTCGACGGGGCGATACTCGGCGACCTCGAACGAGGAGCTCACCGCGCCGTGCGCGGCGTCGATCGTGGCCGTCACGTAGTACGAGCCGAGCTTTCCGGTCTGCGGCACGGTCACGTCGGCGGAGAAGGTGCCGAACGGCGAGAGGGGCTTGTCGGCCTCGAGGACCTTCTCGTCGCTCGGACCGCGCACCGAGAGGTGCACCGTGTGCCCGGTGCCGAGCGTGCGCGTGCCGTTCCACACCTCTTCGCGGACGATGCCCTTCAGTCGCGCGACGTCGCCCGGGCGGTAGATGCCGCGGTCGGAGAACACCATCCCGAACCCGGTGTCCTCGGCGCTCGAGAAGTCCCAGTTCTCGACGTTGTCGCCGAGGTGCTTGTACGTGAAGTCGGCGCCGTCGCGGACGAACGCCACCGCGTTCTCGTCGTCGAAGTGAGGCATGAAGGCGGAGGCCGCGAACGTCGCGAAGCCCTGCGCGTCGGTCTTCGCCGTGACGCCGGCCTCGCCCGGGCGTCGGATCTTCACCTCCGCGCCCGAGACGGGCGACGCGTCGGAGAGGCGCGTGACCCAGAAGAAGGTGCCGGCGCGAGAGACCTTCGCCGTGACCGCCAGATCGGTCACGACGGCGATCGACTTCTCCTGCGTGGGCTTCTGGCTGCGGCCGCCGGAGTAGCGGATGCCGATCGCGAACGGTCCGCGCGCGTCGGCGGCGCCGAGCACGTCGGCGATGGGCAGCCTGGTTCGCGCGACGGCGTTCCGCGGCGCGCGCGCCACGCGCTTCGTCTTCGCCCCCTTGATCGCGGCGAGCTCGTCGAAGCCGGCGGCGTCGTGATCGTTGGTGAGCGCGAGCACGTCGTCCTCGCCGAGCTTCGCGGAGACGACCTCGAGGTCGTCGGCGTTCACGCCCGCGATCACCGGATCCTTCTTCGTCTTCGAGAGCGCCTCGAAGACGCCGTCGGTCATGCCGATGCGCGCGAGCGGCCAGAAGTCGTCGAACTTCACCGCGCCCGTGAACGGCTTCGAGAGGCTCTGCTTGTACTGATCCGTCAGCGGCCCCGAGACGCGGACGGTGTACTTCTGCGCGGGCTTGAAGTCGCCGCTCAGGTACACCGACGAGACCGTCTCTTCGTCGGTGTAGTAGCTCGGCCAGCGAAGCTTCACCGAGGGCTCGAGGCTGATGGCGCGCTTCAGCTCCTTGAAGGTGACCGAGTTGGAGAAGCTCAGCGTGATGCCGCTCGCGGGGTCGCACTCGTTGTGGGGGCCGTCGGGGCTCGAGCAGCTCGCGTCGGTGACCACGAGCGGGCCGTACGTGCGGAACGCGTAACCTTGAGCCTTGCCCATCGGCAGCGGGCCCTCGTCGCCCTTGAGCGACGCGTCGACCTGGATGGCGACGTCACTGTCGAGCGGCAGCGGCGCCTTCGGCGTGAGGTGGACGTGCTTCGGGTTCGTCACGTCCTTGCGATCCATCGTGAAGGCGACCGGCTTGCCCCCCACCGTGATCGTGACCGCGCGCTGGATCTCGGCGTCCTTCACCGGCTGGTTGAAGTAGAGCTCGAACCCCGAGCCGGGCTCGAGGTGATCGTCGTTGTTCCAGGGCTCGGTCGAGACCACGCGAGGTCGCTCGGTCGAGAAGCTGAAGACGTAGTCGTCGGCGAGCGGGTCGCCGTCGAGCGCCTTCGTCCCCTTCGGGATGGTGACGCGGTAGTTCGTCGCGCCGAGGAGCCTGTAGGAGCCGCCGCCGTCCGCGTCCGGCGTCTTCGCCGAGTCCGGGCGCGCCGGAATGAAGGTCGCGGCGCGGGTGCCGACCCATTGCCACTGGCCGGCGACGGGCGGCTCGACCTTGCCGGGGAACGGGAGCTCGCTGCCCGCCAAGTCGAGCGGGCGCATGGGCTTCGAGAAGAGCACGGTGATCTCGCTCGGCCCGCGCAGCTCGCCGGTCGGCGAGGCGTAGACGACCTTGAGCGGCCCCTTCTCGGTGTCGCTCTCGTCGGCGCCGCGGAGGCTGAGCGTGCCGTTCGGGGGAACATTCGGCGGCCGCGGGCCCGAGACGCACGAGATGGCCAGGATCATGAGCGAGAGCGCGATCGGCGCTCGGTGACCGAGGGCGCGGGAGTGGGTTCTGGTGCTCATCTGAGCGCGCACTCAGCAACATCGAGGCCGCGGCCGCAAGAGCGGTGGTGCGGGCGCCGCGAGGAGGAGCCTGCGTCTTCGGCGCCACGCCTGTGTCCTCGACGCCACGCTCGGGGGCGGAGGGAGGCCTCAGGCCCGCGGGTGCGACGCGCGGTGGGCGCGGCGCACGTGATCGGTCGCGACGTGGGTGTAGATCTCGGTCGTCGCGATGTCGGCGTGCCCCAGCATGGCCTGGACCGCGCGCAGATCGGCGCCACCGGCGAGCAAGTGCGTCGCGAACGAGTGGCGGAGCTTGTGGGGCGAGGACGGCTTGTCGATGCCGACCGCGAGCGCATGGCGCTTGATGATCTTGAAGAACGCTTGGCGCGTGAGGTGCCTGTCCTTGCGCGCGAAGAAGAGCACGTCGCTCTTCGCGCCCGGGTGGGCCGCGCGGAGGGCGAGGTAGTCGTCGAGCGCGAGGAGCGCAGGCTCGCCGATCGGCACGAGCCTCCGCTTCTGTCCCTTGCCGAAGGCCGACACGATGCCGCGCGCGCGGTCGACGTCGAACAGCTTGAGCCCGACGAGCTCGCTCACGCGGAGGCCCGCGGCGTAGAGGAGATAGAGCATCGCTCGATCGCGCGCGCCGCGGAACGAGGTCGGGTCGGGCGCGTCGATGAGCGCGCGCACCTCCTCGACACCGAGCACGTGCGGCAGGCGTCGCCCGAGCTTCGGTCGCTCGAGCAGCGCGCACGGATCGTCGACGAGCAGGCGTTCGCGCAGGAGGAAGCGGCAGAGCCCGCGGACGGCGCTGAGGTGGCGCGCGATCGAGCGCGCGGAGAGGCCGTCGTCTCCGAGCGATCCGAGGTAGCCGGCGACGGTGGCGCGATCGAGCGCTCCCGCCGAGAGCACGCCTCGCGACTCGGCGTGGCGCGCGAGCTTCGCGAGGTCCACGCCGTACGCCGCCACCGTCGCGCTCGAGAGCGCGCGCTCGACCCTCAAGTGGTCGAGGTAAGCGTCGATGGCGCTGGCGAGCTCCACGGGCGCTCAGCATCCCTCGACTCGCGCAGCGGGAGCAACTTGTCGATGGAAGCGCGAGCGGGGGACGAAGCGCGCAGGCCTCGTCCCCCTCGTTCGATGTCGCGCAACGGCCCGCGTGGTGAGCCGGGCCCTGAGCGGTGCCGTCGGTCGGGCCGGAGAAGCTACCTCCCCGGCGCACCGGTCAGAGCTTGACGGCGTATCGCTTCGCGAACTCGTGGATGCCGATCTTGTCGATCGTGCGGATGTCGCGCGTCGTCAGGTTGAGGGTCACGAAGCGGCCCTCCTCCGGCAAGAAGACCCGGCGCGTCTGGATGTTCACGTTCTGCCAACGCTTGGTCTTGATGTTGGAGTGCGAGACGTTTTGCGCGAGAAGCTTGCGCTTGCCGGTGATGTCGCTCTTCGCCATGACGAGAACCGTTCGCGGCGGGTCCTCTCGCGAGGAGCCGACCGCTCGAGAGAGCCCCGGCGCTTCGACCAGAGGATCGAGGCTGGGGGCTCGGTGAGCCGATGATCCGCAGGAGCCTGCGGACAGGGGGGCGCAATCTGAACGAAACCGCCGCGACTGTCAAGGAGCGCGGCGTGCGGGACCGGGTCAGAACCTCAGCTGCATCGTGCCGCCGATCTGACCCGGTCCGAGCGAGGGCGCGCCGCTCAGCTCGAGCGGGCTCTCCTTGCTCGGCTCGCCGGGCTTCTGACCGGGCTTCTGCTCGTCGAGCTGCGGCGCGGCGACGGCCCTCGGCTTGTCGAAGAAGAAGAGGCCGAGGCCGACGAGGCCCATGAGCGCCCCGCCCGCGCCGGTGCCGATGGCCCCGGCGGTGAAGCGGTCGCGCGCGCTCCTCGCGTCCTCGAACGCCGTGACGTCGGCGGGCAGGAGCGTCTCGTGGCCCACGCGATCCTCGATCCCCGAGGCGGAGCTCTGCTTCGCCACGGCGACCCCGGTCAGGATGCCGCTCGTCACGAGGAGCGCGCCGGCGCCGCCGAGGATCGCGTAGGACACGTCGCGCTGCGACGTGGTCTTCAACGCGAACGCGAGGTTCTTGTCGCCGTCACGCGCGACGTCGACGTCGAGCGCGAGCGACTCGTGGCCGTTCTTCGCGAGCGACACGAAGTGCCGGCCCGACGAGAGCTCGAGTGGTCTCGCGAGGGGCGCCTCGCCGATGAAGCGCCCGTCGACGCTCACCTCGGCGCCGTCGGTCGCGGCGATCGCGAGCTTGCCCGGCTTCTCCTTTTGTTCGAGGTTGGCCGACGCGATCTGCCCCTCTTCGATGGTGATCGAGCGCTCGACGTCGAAGTAGCCCGGCGCCGAGAGCTTGATCTTGTGCTGGCCGGGCGCGATGTCTTCACCGAGGGGCGTCGGCTTCGCAGGGCCGCCGTCGATCGAGACGCGGGTGCCGGGCACGAAGATGTTCACGACGACGCGCGTCTTCGGCTTGCTCGGCTCCGGCGCCGTCGACACGGCGCTCAGATCCTGGCCCTTGGTGAGGAGACGCAGCTCGCCGAGCGCCTGCTGCGCCTCGGTGTGCCGCCCGCCCGTCGGGACGGCGACGAGGTACTTCTCGTAGAGCTCGACCGCCTTCGCGAGGTGCTTCGGATCGTTCGACGCGGTGAACTGGCGCCGATGCGCCTGCGCCATGGAGAACATGATGCCGTCGCGCGGAGCGACGCGGTAGGCCTGCTCGAAGAGCTGCAGCGCGTCCTCGAAGTGACCGGCCTCGTACTCGCGGGCGCCCGCATCGAAGAACTCCTTCGCCTTCGCGACGGCGGCGTCCGAGGGCGGCGCGGCAGGCGCAGGCGTGGGCGTGGGCGCGGCGGCAGGAGGAGCCGGTGCCGCGGGCGGGGCCGCGGGCTGCGCGAGCGCAGAGTCGGCCGACACGGCTGCGAGGGCGACCGCGGTCGACAGGAGCAGCGAACGGGGAAGACGGCTCATTTCGCACCTCCGGTCTCCGCCACGGTGCCCGCGACGACGGTGTCTCGGTAGAAGATGCCCACCGCCTGGTTGTCGAGGATCGCGACGTCCTCCAAGCCGTCGCCGTCGACGTCTCCGACCGCGAGACCGCCCGCGCCGTCGCCGCTGAACGTGAGGCCCGGCACGAGCTTCGGCGTCGGTGAGCCGCCCGTGAACGACAGCTCGTACACGCCCGAGCCGGCCGGCGTGGTGCCGGCGACGAGCAGCGCGCGCGCGTCGGTGGCGAGCGCCGAAGGATCCGGTGAGATGGGCGCGACCGCGATGGCCGAGAGGTTCGCGATCTCGACCGGCGCCGCCGAGCCGAGGCCGGCCGCCGAGTTCTGGAGGAAGAAGAGCCGCCCCGTGCCCGCGTGCTTCACGTCGAGGACGAGATCGTCGCGACCATCCCCGTCGAGATCGGCGAAGAGGATCTCGGCGTGATCCACGTCCGCGAGCTTGATGTCGGGGAGATCGATCGAGGTGAGGCTCGGGAGGTTCGTGGAGCAGCCCGCGGGCGTGTTGCCGTTCGAAGAGTCGGGGACGCACGCGTAGTCGTTCACGAGGAGCAGGTGCGAGGCGCTCTCGGCGTCGCCCGCCGGCACCCAGAGGACGACCTCGGCCTCCGGATCTCCGTCGAGCTCGCCGACCGCGAGCGCGGAGTGCGACGCGACGGACTCGTTGAACGAGCTGCCGATGTGGATCACGTGACCGGTCTTGAAGAGGGATCCCACGGGCGACGACTCGATGAAGAGCTGCGCCGCCTCGTGCGGGTACTTGCTCTCGCCGCCGACGTAGCTCGCGAGCATCCCGATGGTGACCTCGGCCGCGGGCGCCTGACCGAGCGTCCCGGAAGGGAGCGCGATGACGCTCGGCCGATACGCGAGCACCTCGGGCACGTCCATCGGCCCCGCCTGATCGGTGATGAGGAACGGCGCGTCGAGCAGACGATCGCCGGTTCCGTAGAAGACCGTCACGCGCCGGACGGTGTCCTCGGGGCAGTCGGACTCGACGCCGAAGTCGAAGATCGAGTCGGTGCGGTCGAGGCGAGGGAGCCGACCGCTGACGATCTGGTTGACGCCGGCGAGGTGGCCGACGACGCGTCCGGGCTCGACGCCGCCCGAGGCGCGGCCGAAGAACGCGACGATGTCGTCCTGACGAGCGCACGTGGGCATCGCGCCAGCCGCCGCGACGCGCGCGACGATGTCGTCGATCCCGTCGCCGTCGTAGTCGCCCAGCGTGAGGAGGCCGACGTGGTTCGTCGCGGGGATGACGGTGGGGTTCAGATAAGAGCCCGCGCTCGAGAGCATGACCTCGAGGCCCTTGCGCTCGTCGGCCGGCGTCGCGGCGACGTCGAGTCGTCCGTCGCCGTTGAAGTCTCCGACGATCGCCTCCGCCCACGGCTGGAGCGTCGGGTACGCCGCCTGATAGTAGCCGCCCGGCTCGGAGAGCTCGACGTCGGTGCGCGTGACGAGGTCGTCGACGCCGTCGGCGTTCAGATCGGCGATCGCGAGCAGCCCCTCCTTGGCGATCACGTCGCACAGCGGCGGCGCGTTGGAGGAAGGGCAGAAAGACACTGCCGTGACCGTGCTACCAGAGAGACCCGGATACGTGTCGGTGCCGTCGCCGGGAGCGACCTCGAAGCCCGAGGTCGTCGGGAGAAGCACGTCGAGGTGGCCGTCCTTGCCTGGCTTGCCCTGCGCGAGGTCGAAGACGTCGGCGACGATCGCGGGGCCGGTCATGGCGGCGCCGGTCGTGTGGATCTGGATCGCGCCCGGGTTCGCGCCGAGCGTGTTCGGCACGTCGGTGCTGCCGCTCCGCGTGCACGGGTAGACGACGAAGACGGTGCCCTGCGAAGGCGCGGTGAGGACGATCTCGTCGCAGCGGGTCGGGCGCTCGACGAGACGCGCGAGCTCCGTCTTCGACGAGAGCGCGAGGGGCGCGGCGGGGAAGGCGCCTCCGCCCGGTCCTTGGAGCAGCTCGAGCTGGCCGTCCGGGGCCTTCAACACCATCGAGAAGTCGGCGGCGCCGGTCATCACGCCCTCGACCTCGGTGTCGTCCTTGAGCACCGGATCGGACTGCGGGACGCCGCGGCTCGGTCCCGCGAGGATGCGCGCGTCGTTGCCGAACGTGTACGACGGGACGGCCGCGACGCTGAGCTGGCGGCTCGCGTCGCCGAGGAGCGCGCCGAGCGCCGCGCCCGACCCGACGACGATGTCCGCCCGCTCTCGGGGCGCGGTGGCGGGGTCGCCCGCGGCGACGTCGTGGTTGAGGTAGCCGACGGCGACGCCCTCGGCGGGATCGGCAGGGAGCGAGACGGGCGCGCCGAGGTCGCGGCCCGCCGAGAAGTAGAGATCGAACGCGTCCGTCTTCGACGCGAGCACGTCGGCGCGCCCGTCACCGTCGAAGTCGCCGACGTGGATCGCCACGGCCTTGGCCGGCACCGGCGCCGACGCCTGTGTGAAGGTCAGGCCCGCGGCGCGACACACCCCGTCGACACCGCAGCGCTCGTGCTCCGGGCAGCCGACGCCGGCCTTGCACACGTAGTGACACTCGTTCGGATCGCCCTTCGGCGCGCAGTAGCCTGCCTTCGTCGCATCCGAGTTCTTGTCGTTCGGCTCGCAGTCTTCCCCGCGCTCCAGCACGGAGTTGCCGCAGACGCCGAGCGTGAACGAGCTGAGATCCTTGCACGCCCCCGTGAGCACCAGGGCTCCAGCGACGAGCCCACCCAGTGCGAGGAGGCGTCCGAGCCTCCCCATCGATCCCCGTCTTCGCATCATGTTCGCTTTTCCGGTCGCACGCTCGAGAGAAGGAAGGGTCAGAACTCGAGCTCGCTCGACGCGCGCGGCGCGGCGGTCGGGCTCGAAGACGGCTTGCCGGTAGGTCGCGTCACCCCCGCGACCTTCGCGAGATCGGTCGACAGCGTCATGTCGTGCGTCGGCGTGACCCACACGTCGCGCGCGCTGAAGCCGCTCTTCTTCAGCGTGAGCTTCACGCGGGCCCCCGAGCGCGGCAGCGCGAAGGGCGCGTCGCTCGCGCCGACCTTCTCGCTGCCCACGAAGACCTCGATGCCGTCCGTGTTGCCCTCGATCGAGATCTTGACCCGATCGGCCGGATCGGCGGTGACGGCAGGGCTCGAGGCGCTCGCCGGAGCGTCGGCGGCGAGCGCCGAGGGCGCGGTGCTGGCGCTCGTCACCGGCGCCGCGCTCGCGGCCCCCGCGTTGACCGGGCCGCCCTTCAACCAACCGCCGGTCGCGATGACGGCGACGCCCGCGACGCCGAGCGCGCATCCCACGGCGATGCCGACGATCCACTTGCGGCGGTTCTTCTGCGACTCGGTGTTGCCGCTGTCGCGCTGCGCGGGATCGAGCGTCTGGGCGAGCGCGCTCGCGTTCCCGCTCCCGCGGCCGTCGCCGCTCGGCCGCCCGTTCGCGCTGGGCGTCGGAGCGCGCATCGTCGGCGGCATGGCGTCGGTGTCGGCGCCCCGGTTCGACGCGCGCGCGGAGGGGATCAAGACGGGGCCGCTGCGCGCGCCGGAGATGCGCTTCGCGGCGATGCCGACGGACTCCGCGGCCTCGGTGAGCTGATCGATCGCGAGCGTGATGCTCTGGGGACGCTTGGCGGGATCCTTCGCGAGCATCGCGAGGACCGGCGCGTCGAGATCGCCCGGCAGCGGCGCGAGCGACGACATCGACGGAGGCTCCGCGGTCGTCTGCTTGGTGAGGACGTCCATCACCGAGTCGCCGTCGAACGGCGGCGCGCCGGTGAGCGCCTCGTGGACGAGGATGCCGAAGGCGTAGATGTCGGTCCGATGATCGACCGCGCGCCCGTGGACCTGCTCCGGTGACATGTAGAGCGGCGTGCCCATCGGCGTGCCCGAGCGCGTCTTGTGGTGCGGCTGGGCGTTGTCGGCGACGAGCTTCGCGATGCCGAAGTCGAGGAGCTTCGGGATCGGCTGGCCCTCGTCGTCGTACGTCAGGAAGACGTTCTCCGGCTTCAAGTCGCGGTGCGTGATGCCTGCGGCGTGCACGGCGCCGAGGGCGCGGGCGAGCTGGCGGAAGATCGGGAAGGCCTCCGCGGGATCGAGCCGCCCGCGGTTGCGGATGAGCTTGTCGAGCGTGATCCCCTCGAGCAGCTCCATCACGTAGAAGTGCCGGCCGTCCTCGAGCGTACCGAACGCGAAGATGTCGATGATGTTGCGGTGACGGATCTGGTTGACCGCGCGCGCCTCGGCGATGAAGCGCGAGACCATCTCGGGGTTCGAGGAGAACTCCCGCTTCAGGATCTTGACCGCCGCGCTCTTGCCGATGACCGGGTGCACGCCGCGGTACACCGTGCCGAAGCCACCCTCGCCGATGGTCTCCTCGATGATGTACTCGCCGACGCGCGCGCCGCGCGGGATCTCGCTCTCGAGCGACGCGACGGCGCTGTCCGGCATGAGGACCGACCCGTCCTGCGTGCAGACGCCCACCCCGTCGGGGTAGCGGCTCCGGCATGAGGGGCAGGTCGGCATCGGGCCGATACTACCAGCCGGGGTTTCGGGACGGTCAATTAGCGGCAGGCCGTCCCGGACGGAAAACGCTCCCCGCGCGTGACGTCTGGGACGATTTTCGGGTCAGCCGCAGGTTGCGAAGCCCTTGCACGCGTGGGGACAGGCCGTGCAATAGAGGCAACTGTAGGCAGCGTTGTAGGTGTCGAGCCCGACCTGGTTGTCTTGCTCGCATTGGGTCTTGCAGTCGGCGTTGTTGGCGCAGAGCCCGATGCACTGGTCGAGGCCCGAGCAGGCCGCGTCGTTGATGCACGCGGAGACGAGCGAGGCGCACGTCCCCTGCGTGGCGCACTGGGTGCACGCGTCGCAGGTCGACTGCGCGTCGCAGCCGGACAAACCGCTCGACGTGCCCGTGGAGGTGGTCGACGCGGTGCCGCCGCTGCCGCCGGTGCCGGACGAGCCGCTCTTCGGGAGGAAGCACGCAGAGCCGAGGGCGGCGAAGAGCGCGAGGGCGAGCACGGAGCGGGCGCGAGGCATGGCTTCGCGCTAGCACGTCGTGGCGCACAGGGAAAAGGGATCGGCGGCGCTCGCTACCGATCCGGTCGCGATCGGGCCCCGTGCAAGCGGTGGAAGACCTCGGCGTTGCGGCGGACGGTCGCTCCCTGGCGCGCGTCGAGGAAGACCGTGCCTCCGTCGCGGTCGTAGCTCATGAGGTTGTTCTTCACGCTCGTGTGGTCGAGGCCGAGGTAGTGCCCGAGCTCGTGGGCCAGGGTCGTCGGCCGGGCGCTCGCCGCGACGATGACGTACTTCTTCGTGAGGTCGGTGAGCTTTCGCCAGGTGACGCCCATCCGGTAGAGCGAGGGGTCGTCGACGTCGCGGAGGGACGCGACGAAGAAGACGTCGACCACGTCGACCCCGAGCTCGGCGCCGAGGGCGTCGCGATCGGCGCGGGTCTCGAGAGTGAGGTAGCGGGCGGCGAGATCGCTCGGATCGGTCGCGGCGAACGAGACACCGAACGGCGCGTACAGGCTCGCGACGGCGGCGAGCTGCTCGGCGACGAAGGTCGCGTCGACGACGGGAACGCGCGCCTCTCCCGCGCGCGCAGGGTCTCGAGACGCGACGCGCAGCGCGACGGGCAGCGCGGGCAGAGGCGGAGGCGCGGCCCCGGCGCGCGCGAGGCGCGGCGCCGACAGCCCGATGGCGAGCGAGCTCGAGAGGAACGCTCTGCGGGGGAGCCGGGCCGCCATCCCTCGAAGCTTAGCGGTGCGGCTCCGTCCCGTCGAACGCGGCCTCGACCCGCCGGCCCAGGACGAGCACCCAACGATCCTGCGCGTCGTCACGGCGCTCGACGATGACGTCCACCCCGTCGCCGAGGCGCAGGACGAGCTCGCCGGACTTCGTGTCCCAGAGCTCCACGGCGTCGCGACGCGCTTCGAGCCAGGCGCCGCCGCGAGCCCGGCCCAGATCGCGCACGTAGATCTTCACGTCGATCGCCGGCGCGTCGAGCGCGACGTGGACCTTCGACGAGGTGATCCCCATCACGGTGCCTCGGCGCCGGGGTCGAGAGGCGAGCGGCGTCGAGAGATCCGCTTCGAACAGCCGATCGATGACGCGCCGGTTCACGAGGTCGTTGACCTTCCGCTGCGTGTCCTTCGCCCGGTTCGCGGCGTCGACGACCTGGACGCGCAGCGCTTCGTCGACCTCGCGATCCTCGACCGGCGGCGCCGCGACGCGACCGCCGCGCAGACCTTCGAGCTCCACCATCTCCTTGTGGACGAAGACCCCGACGATCTCGCGCATCGGCGCCGAGAAGCGCGCGTAGACGTCCGCTCCCACGCCGAAGTGCTGAGAGGGGCTCACCGCGAACGTCGACTTCACGTTCACGAGGATCGCCTGTCGCGACAACGCGCGGGCGACGCGGTGGGTGGGCGTGAGCGGGCGGCCGGCGGGCGGCTCGGTCTCGAGCCGCTTCAGGTAGTCGGCCAAGCGCTCCTCTGGATGGGCCGCGCGGAACGCGTAGCTCTCCTCCGAGAGGCCGTGGCTCGCCGCCGTCGCCAGCGTGAGCGACGCGAAGACGGCGAGGCGCGCCTCGTCGGGCGCGGGGTGCACGCGGTAGATCGGCTGGATGTCGGGGGAGCGCCCCTCGAGCAGCAGCCGCGCTCCTTCTGCGTTGCAGAGGAGGGAGATCTGCTCGTTGTAGAGCTCGGTCGCGAGGCGCGGCTCGACCACCACCTCGAACGACCCGCCGTCCCCCGCGAGGCCGATGTCGACCTCGCGACGGGCGTAGCGGGCCACGTGGCGCTCGCTCGCGTCTCGCATGAGCACGCGCCCCACTTCGCGCAGGAGCAGGAGGCTCTCGCCGACGTCGGTGCCGCGCAGCGGGCTCTCGGCGGGCGCCTCGTAGAGCCGCTCGGCGTCACCGAAAGCGAGCTTGCGTCGGCTCCGGATCCGCGCGCGGACGACGTGCGTCGCGCGGCGCACGCCACCCGCGTCGAGCTCCATCGAGAAGACGAGGGCCCGGCGATCGACGTCCGGGTTCAAGGAGACGATGCCCTCGGAGAGCGGCCGCGGGAGCATCGGCACGCTGAGCCCCGGCAGGTAGTAGCTCGCTGCGCGGCGGAGCGCTTCGCGGAAGAGCGCGCTGCGCGGCGGCACGTAGTGGGCGGCGTCGGCGAGCGCGTAGTGCACGCGAAAGCCGGCAGGGCGCTCGTCGGCGGTGGACACCCGCTCGATGAAGAGCGCCTGGTCCAGATCGCGTGACGACGGCCCGTCGATCGTGACGAACGGCAGGTGGGTGAGGTCGACGAGTCGAGGGTCGTCGATGCCGGGCGACGCGAGCAGCGCCCCCGTCTCGGCGAGCACGTCACTCGGGAAGACGGGATCGAGATCGGCGTCGGAGA
>CAYYKK010000031.1:15276-35632 GCA_964467935.1 uncultured Polyangiaceae bacterium | reverse complement strand
GGAGCTGCGACACTTCCGGCGCGTGCTCGACGAGATCGAGCGCCGCGGACTCCGCCTCGAGCCACCGAGCGAGGACTTCTACGCGGCCGAGCTCCTGCGCCGCGCCAACGCCACGGGCCGCGACAAGTCCGCGCGAGGAGCGATCGCCGATCGCCTGCTCGTGGGATCGCTCATCGAGGCGCGCTCGTGCGAGCGCTTCAAGCTCCTCGCCACGGAGCTGCGGCGCGCGGACGGCGCGGAGGACGGCGCGAGCCACGCGGAGCGCCTCGCGCTCGCGGACTTCTACGACGAGCTGCTCGCGGCCGAGGCGCGGCATCATCGAACGTTCGTCGCCTTGGCGGAGCGCGTGCTCGGGGACGACGCGAAGGTCCGCGAGAGGCTCGAGGTGCTCGCTCGGGTCGAGGCGGAGGTGGTCCGAGCGTTGCCGAACGACCCCACCATCCACGGTTGAGATGATCGCGATCGATTTGCTCCGCTTGGATCGGGAGGTCCGCGCCGCCGCGGCGGCGCTCGATCGGGCGTACCGCGCCCTCGCGAGCGGCGACCTCGAAGCAGGCGTCGACCCGCTGGATCGATCGAGGCACCTGAGCTCGAAGGCGAGCTTCGTCGAGCTCTCGGAGCTGCCGCCGGACCCGCTCATCGAGGCGCTGCGCGGGTGGATCGGCCACCTCACCCTCGAGCGCGTGGGTTTCCGAGACCGCGTCGCCGTGGCGACCGCCTTTCACGAGAGGCGCCACCGGTCGCGCGTCTTCGAGCGCGAGGTGTCGGCGCGGGAGCTGTTCGACGCGCTCCTCGCGGAGAAGGAGAGCCGCGCGCGGAGGCTCGAGATCGGGGAGGAGCTCTCGATGGGCGCGCGGGCCGCTTCGGACGCCGCGCGCCTCGGCGCCGAGCGCCGGATCGAAGCCGCTCGGCTGCTCGGCGCGCCGGTCCCGACGCCGTGCTGGACGGTCGACGCCGGGCTCGTCCAGGCGGCCGCGCGGGAGATCGTCGCCGAGACGAGGGCTGCGATCGGAGCGTCGGGACGCGAGGGCGAGGGGTGGCCCGAGGCGCTCGCCGCCACGCTCGGACGCGACGCCACCGAAGGGTGGCCGGCGGCGCTGAAGCCTCGGTGGGTCTTCGACGCGTTTCGGGGGTCGGTGCTCGTCGCGGGCCTCGCGGTCGACCTCGGAGGGCTCCCTACGCCGCTCGGCGCGACCTCGTTCGCGCGCGCCCTCGGTCGCTTCGGACGAGCGGTCGCCGAGGCGGACCTGCCGCAGGGCATGCCCTTCTCCATCGCGCGGGCGGCGGACGACCCGCTGGCCGCGAGGCGCGAGGCGCTCTTCGCTTCGCTCACCTCGGAGCCGGCGTTCTGCCGTCGCGTGCTCGGGCTCGGGAGAGCCGCCGCGCGCGAGCAGTCGAGGCGCGTCGCGCTCGCGCTCACCCATTCGCTCCGGCTCGAGGCGCTGCGACCGCTGCTCGCGGACGCCCTCGGCGACGCCCCGGCGCGCAGGGAGGCGCGCGCCGACGACGAGACGAACGCCGCGCTCGGCGCGCCGCTGCCCGCCGGCCTGCTCGGCGTGGTGCCGCGCCTCGGGAGGGCGGCGGATCGCCGGTTCGTCGCCTTGCTGCTCGCCGCGAGCGACCGTGTTCGCCTGCGCGAAACGTTCGACGAGGACTGGTTCGCGAACCCGAGGGCGCTCGAGGCGCTGCGCGACGAGCACCATCGGCCGGCCTCCACGCGCGCCGTCGACGCCGCGCAGCTCGAGCGCGCCGTCGCGGCCACGCGCGCCGAGCTCGCCGCCTCGCTCTCGTGACCGCCGTTCGGTCCGACGAGAGGAGGCGTTTGAAACGCGCCCACGCTTCTACTAGCTTCGATCGCGCGAGCGTCGCGTGAACAAGTACGGGATCCCCATCGCCGATTTGCCTGCTCATTGCCTCGACGCGGTCGACGCGGCCGAGCGATCCCTCTCGCGGACCCTGATCGTCCGAGATGGCCACGCGATCGCGGCGATCGTTCCGATGGCCGATCTCGACCGCATCGACCCGCCCGATCCGGGCGCCGCCGGCGCCGATCCGCTGATCGCGCTGGCGGGCACGTGCCAGCACGACGCGTTCGTCGACTCGCTCGGCCACGACCTGGATCGAACGTCTCTCTGGAGGCGGGGTTAGAGGACCGACCGCGCGTGAGCTATCTCCTCGACACGCCCAGCCTGGCCGAAGTGCTCCGCGCGTCGCCGTCGCGCGCGCTCGTCCGGCGCCTCGCCGCGGTCCCGAGCAAGGATCGGTGGACGAGCGTGGTCACGGTGAGCCAGCTGCTGGTCGCGGCGCGCCGGTTCGGCCAGCCGCGGGTCATGCAGAGCGTGATCCAGCTCTTGGCGGCCGTCCGGGTCGCGCCGTTCGACATGGCGGCGGCGCAGTCGTTCGCGAAGTGGCGCGCGACGGTGGCGCCGAACCACGACGCCGACGACGTGATGATCGCCGCGGTCGCGGCGAGCCAAGGCCTGGTGCTGGTCACGAGGCGCGCCCGCGAGTTCTCCGTCTTCCCGCAGCTCCGGGTCGAGGACTGGACCGAGGGGTGACGGTCGCCCGGCCGGCTGGGGGCGAAATCGACGCGAGGCGCCGCTGGCCGAGACGCGCGATCACCCTAAACCCCGGGCGGGACGGTCAACCACTGCGCAACCCTTCCGGCTCGTTCCAAAAGATGCTAGGTGGCCCGCGACCTTTCCCACCGAGGGAAACCGAACGCTCATGAGCCTTCCGCACCTCTTCGCCTCCGGCGCCGACGTCAACGTCGACTTCGACATGTCGTTCTTGGCGCAATTGTCGCTTTTTGCGCTCTTTTGCATGCTCCTGAAGCCGATCCTGTTCGATCCGCTGCTCAAGCTCTTCGAGGAGCGTGAGCGCCGGACGGACGGCTCGCGCGCCGACGCGCGCAAGATGGACGAGAAGGCGAACGAGCTGCTCCACCGCTTCGAGTCGGAGATCGAGAAGGTCCGACACGCGGCCGCCGTCGAGCGCGACAAGCTGCGCGCCGAGACGACGAAGCTCGAGGCGAAGATCCTCGACGAGGCCAAGGGTGAGAGCGCCCGCATCATCGAGGCGGGACGTGCCACGATCACCAAGGAAGTCGCGGCGCTGCGGGCCGAGCTCGAGGCCGCCCGGCCGGCGCTCGCCGAGCAAATCGCGTCGAAGATCATCGGACGAGAGGTGCGCTCGTGAGGACCCGTACGCTCGGACGACTCCTTCTCCCCGCCGCGGCGATCGGCGTGTTCGCGCTCGTCTCGACCGCCGACGTCTCCACGGCCGGCGCACAGCCCGCGGGCGCTCAGCCCCCGGGCGCGCAGGCCCCCGGAGCGCGCCCCGGTCCCCCCGGCCAGCCGGGGGGCGTGCAGCCGGCGCCCGTGCAGCCGCGCGTCATCCAGATGCAGCCGATGCCGCCCGGCATGCAGCCGCCGGGGATGCCCGGGATGGGCCGCCCGCGACCGATGGGGGCGCCGGGCGGGATGCCGCCGGGGCACCCGGCGTTCCCGGGTGCGCCGATCGGCGCGCCGCACGGCCACGCAGAGGAGCCGCACGAAGCGGTCGAGCACGAGTGCCCGGGCCACGGCCCCATGGACTCGCCTCCGCCGATCAACTGGTACCAAGGTCTGCTCGGCGTGAACAACGAGAAGGCCGAGAGCCCCAACGCCCTCGACCGGCTCCTCTGGCGTTACAAGAACGACCAGGACGAGTGCGACCACCACAACCAAGAGCCGCCGGTCCTCGCGAACCTCATCAACTTCGGCATCGTCGTCTTCCTCTTGTTCCGCTTGGGCGGCACGCCGCTGCGCGAGGGGCTCATCAAGCGCAAGAAGACGATCATGCAGGACATCGAGGCCGCCGAGCAGCTCAAGGGCGACGCCGAAGATCGTCTCAAGAAGTACCAGAAGCAGCTCGCGAACATCGAGCACCGCCGCAAGGAGCTCGAGGAAGAGTACCGCGCGCAATTCGAGGCCGAGAAGAAGCGGATCCTCGCGGAGGCCGAGGAGAAGCGCGTGCGGATGCGCAAGGACGCGGAGTTCCGCGTGGCGCAGGAGCTCCGGCAAGCGCAGGCGGATCTGCTCGTCGAGGCCGTCGACAGCGCGATCAAGGCCGCCGAGCACCTCATCAAGACCAAGGTGCAGCAAGCGGACCTCGATCGCATGGCCGACGACTACCTCGCGGGTCTCGGCTCGGCGCTCGCCGCGCAAGGACAGAAGAGCCTCGGAGGTCAGTCGTGAGCTACGACAACATCGGACGTCGTTACGCGAAGGCCATCTTCGACCTCGGCAAGGAAGAGGGGAACGCGACGGCGCTCGCGACGCAGATCGGCGACTTCGCCGGGGCGTACGCCGCGAGCTCCGAGCTCCGCGACGTGCTCGACAACCCGATCGTCCCGGACGCCTCGAAGAAGGCCATCCTGGTCGACCTGGCGCAGAAGATCGGCGCGAGCGAGACCGCGCAGCGGGCGCTGCGCCTCATCGCGCAGCACCGGCGCCTCCGCGCGCTGCCCGACATCGCTCGCCACCTGGCGCGCCTCGTCGACGCCGACAACAAGGTCGTGCGCGCCGAGGTCACGAGCGCGGCGCCGCTGTCCGAGACGTACCTCGGGCGGCTCAAGGCCGAGCTCGAGAAGGCCACCGGCAACAAGGTGACCATCTCCACCTCGGTCGATCCGAGCCTCATCGCCGGCGTGGTGACGCGCATCGGCGATCAGGTGATCGACGGCAGCGCGCGCGCCCGCCTCCGAGGTCTGCGCGAGGCGACCACCGCCCTCTGAGGGCGCTCGCCAGAGCGCCGCTCGCCCCGAGGGCGCTCACCGAAACTCCATTGCAGTCGCAGTTGACTAACCGTTGAGAAGGACTCCCCGATGCAGCTTCGAGCCGAAGAGATCTCCCAGATCATCAAGAAGCAGATCCAGAACATCGACAAGGCCGCCCAGGTCACCGAGACCGGCACGGTCCTGACCGTCGGCGACGGCATCGCGCGCGTCCACGGCCTGTCCGGCGCGATGGCCGGCGAGATGGTCGAGTTCACGGGCACGGGCGGCGAGACGGTGTTCGGGCTCGTCCTGAACCTCGAGCAGGACAACGTCGGCTGCGCGCTCTACGGCGACACGAGCCTCATCAAGGAGGGCGACAGCGTCAAGCGCACCGCCCGCATCATGGAGGTCCCTGTCGGCGAGGCCACCATCGGCCGCGTGGTCAACGCGCTCGGCCAGCCGATCGACGGCAAGGGCCCGATCGACTCGAAGGAGCGCGGCCGCGTGGAGCTCAAGGCGCCCGGCATCGTCCGCCGCCAGCCCGTCACCGAGCCGATGCAGACCGGCATCAAGGCCATCGACGCGATGATCCCGATCGGCCGCGGGCAGCGCGAGCTCATCATCGGCGACCGCCAGACCGGCAAGACCGCCGTCGCCGTCGACACGATCATCAACCAGAAGGGCAAGGGCGTTTACTGCGTCTACGTCGCCATCGGCCAGAAGCAGTCGACGGTGCGCCAGGTCGTCGACAAGCTCGAGCAGCACGGCGCGATGGAGTACACGTGCATCGTCGCCGCGACCGCGAGCGAGTCGGCGCCGCTTCAGTTCATCGCGCCGTACACGGGCGTCACGATCGGCGAGTACTTCCGCGACACCGGGCGCCACGCGCTCTGCATCTACGACGATCTGTCGAAGCAGGCCGTCGCGTACCGCCAGCTCTCGCTGCTCCTCCGCCGCCCGCCGGGCCGCGAGGCGTACCCGGGCGACGTCTTCTACATCCACTCGCGCCTCCTCGAGCGCGCCGCCAAGATGTGTGAGGAGTGGGCGTGCGTCCCCGCGGGCACGACCGACTGGAAGCAGATCGGCCAGGCCCACGTGCACCGCGGCGAAGAGGCGAAGAAGGAGGCCGAGAAAGAGGCCAAGGGGAAGGGCGACGGCTTCCAAGCCCTCAAGAACCCGAACTCCGGTGGCTCGCTCACGGCGCTCCCGATCATCGAGACCCAAGGCGGCGACGTCTCGGCGTACATCCCGACGAACGTCATCTCGATCACCGACGGGCAGATCTTCCTCGAGGCGGACCTCTTCTACTCGGGCGTTCGTCCCGCCATCAACGTCGGCATCTCCGTGAGCCGCGTCGGCGGCAACGCGCAGATCAAGGCGATGAAGGGCGTCGCCGGCACGCTGCGCCTCGATCTCGCGCAGTACCGCGCCATGGCGGCGTTCGCGCAGTTCGCCTCCGACCTCGACGCGAAGACCCGCGCGCAGCTCGATCGCGGCGTGCGCCTCGTCGAGATCCTGAAGCAGGGCCAGTACGTGCCGCTCGGCGTCGAGAAGCAGATCCTCATCATCTACGCCTCGACGAAGGGCTACGTCGACGACCTCCCGGTGTCCGTGCTCGGCCGCTTCGAGCAGGAGCTCTACAAGCACTTCGAGGCGAAGCACCCCGACATCCTGCCGACGATCCTCGAGAAGAAGGCGATCGACAAGGACCTCGAGGAGAAGATCAAGAAGGCGCTCGACGGCTTCAAGTCGGTGTTCGCGCTCGACGAGAAGAAGGGCGGCGGCGAGTCGAAGAAGGCCGACAAGTCCGAGAAGAAGAGCTCCAAGAAGAAGGACTGACCCGTGCCCTCTCTGAAAGCGATCCGCAAGCGAATCACGAGCGTCAAGTCGACGCAGAAGATCACGCGCGCGATGAAGATGGTTGCTGGCGCGCGGCTCAACCGCGCCCAGCAGCGCATCACCGAGCTCCGCCCGTACGCCGTGAAGACGAGCTCCGTGCTCTCGGAGATCACGACTCGGCTCTCCGCCCAAGCGCAGCAGAGCGAGGGCGACGGCGAGACCCATCAGGAGGTGGTGCACCCGCTCCTCGTCAATCGCCCCGAGAAGCGCGTGCTGCTCGTCGTGCTGACGAGCGATCGCGGCCTCTGCGGCGCGTTCAACGCGAACATCAACAAGCGCGCCGAGCGCGAGTGGAAGACGCGCACCAGCGAGGGCCAAGAGGTCAAGATGGTGGTCGTCGGTCGCAAGGGGCGCGACTACCTCGCGCGCCGCGGGGCCGACATCGACTACGTCGCCGGCGTCTGGGACAAGCTCGGCCAAGAGACGGCGAAGAGCCTGGGCCACAAGGTGCTCGAGCCGTTCTTGAAGAAGCAGGTCGACGCGATCTACGTCATCTACAACGAGTTCAAGAGCGCGATGAGCCAGCAGGTCAGCGCCGAGCGCCTGCTGCCCGTGCCGGAGAGCACCGGCGGCGAAGAGCACGACTCGTCGCAGTTCATCTACGAGCCCGATCAGCGCGCGCTGCTCGAGGTGCTCGCGCCGATGTACGTCGACATCTCGCTCCTGCGCGCGCTCTACGAGTCGATGGCGTCCGAGCTCGGCGCCCGAATGACGGCGATGGACTCCGCGACGAAGAACGCGTCGGAGATGATCGACAAGCTGTCGTTGCAGTACAACAAGGCCCGCCAGGCCGCGATCACCAAGGAGCTCATGGAGATCATCGGCGGCAGCGAGGCGATCAAGGAGTGAGGCGGGGGGCGGATCGAGCGCGCTCGGCCGCCCGCCACCCATCGAATCGTGCTCCTCGAAATCAACGTCGATCACCCCGAGCCACGGAAGATTCAGCGAGCCGTCGAGGTCCTCGAGAAGGGCGGCCTCATCGCGTATCCGACGGACACCGTGTACGGCCTGGGCTGCGACCTGATGAACAAGAACGCCGTCGAGCGTCTCTATCAGGTCAAGGGGATGCAGAAGAACAAGAACCTCGCGTTCATCTGCCACGACCTCTCCGACATCGCGAAGTACGCCGTCGTCGACAACTCCACCTACCGGCTGCTCCGGCATTACCTGCCGGGACCCTACTGCTTCATCCTCCAGGCGACCCGTGAGGTGCCGAAGATGGTGCTCACGAAGCAGAAGACCGTCGGCATCCGCGTGCCGAACCATCCGGTGATCATCGCGCTCACGCAGGCGCTCGGCCGGCCGATCATCAGCACGACGGCGGCGCGTCCAGGGGAAGAGGCGATGGTCGATCCCGCGGAGATCGACGACGAGTTCAAGGGGCTCGATCTCGTGCTCGACGGAGGCGGCGGCGGCCTCTCGCCGACGACGGTGGTCGATCTCAGCGAAGGACAGATCGTCGTGGTCCGCGAGGGCGCGGGATCGCTCGAGGGGCTCGTCGAAGCACCCGTCGCCTCCCGCCGCGGCCGCTGACCCGCCCCTCGGCGGAGGGCGACCGCGAAAAGACGAGAGGCCCCGAGGCGTGCGCCTCGAGGCCTCGTCGCGCGCGGCGGGGCGAGCCGGAGGGCCCGCCCACGGCGCTCACTTCGGCATGATCACGGTGTCGATGACGTGGATGACGCCGTTGCCGGCGACGATGTCCGTCTTCGTGATCTTCGCCTTGTCGATCATGACGTCGGCGCCCTTCGAGCTGAACTTCACCTTGCTGCCGGCCACGGTCTCGCTGTCCTTCAGCTTGATGACGTCGGCCGCCATGAGCTTGCCGGCGATGACGTGGAACTTCAGCACCTTGGCGAGCTTGTCCTTGTCCTTGAGGAGCTTGTCGAGCTGCGCCTTCGGCACCTTCTTGAACGCGTCGTCGGTCGGCGCGAAGACGGTGAAGGGTCCGGGCCCCTTCAGCGTGTCGGCCAGGCCGGCGGTGTTGATCGCTTCGAGGAGCGTGTTGAACTGGCCCGCGCTCTTCGCCGTCTCGAGGATGTCGGGCGTCGCCGGGGGCTTCTCGGCGGGCTTGGCGGTCTCGGCCGGCATCGCCTCGGCGGCGGGGGCCGAGCTGGCCGCGGGCGGCTCGCTGGGCATGTCAGCGGCCGACGCCACCGCGGACGCCGTCGCCTCGGGGTTCTGGGCTTCGGGCTCGGAGCCACCGCAAGCAGCGGCAGCGAGGCAAACGAGGGTCGCGAGGACGTAGCTCTTGTTCATGGAATCTCCTTCCGACCCCGACCAGACGCCCGGGAACGCGAAGGTGGCTCACCGGAGACACGCTTTCACGGCGGAGTGCCGAGCTGGCTCACTCCGGCTAGCATGGCGACGTGCGCTTCTGCGAGGTGTGTGGAGCCGCGTTCCGCTCGATGCGGACGTGCCCGAGCGACGGCGTGAAGACGCGCGCGGACGTGAGCGATCCTCTCGTCGGCGCCGTGCTCGGCGACCGCTACCGCGTCCTCGAGCGCATCGCCGCGGGCGGCATGGGGCAGGTCTATCGCGCGGCGCACGCGCGCATCGCGTGTCTCTTCGCGGTGAAGGTGCTCTACGGCGATCTCGCCTACGAGCCTTCGATGCAGACGCGCTTCCTGCGCGAGGCGGAGATCGCCAGCTGCTTCTCGAGCCGGTACATCACGCGCGTCGTCGACTTCGGCCAGTCGGAGCGGGGGTTGCCATACTTGGCGATGGAGTACCTCGACGGCTCGACCCTGTTCGACATCGTCGCGCGCGACGGCGCGCTCTCGCCGAGGAGGGCGGCGACCCTCGCGCAGCGCATCTCGCTCGGCCTCGCCCACGCGCACGAGCGCGGGATCGTGCACCGGGACCTCAAGACCGAGAACGTCATCGTGATCCGCGAGGACGAGGAGCCCGACATCCCGAAGCTCCTCGACTTCGGCGTCGCTCGGCTCAAGGAGTCGGACCGGCTGACGACCGCGGGCTTCGTCGTCGGCACGCCGCTCTACATGGCGCCGGAGCAGTTCGGCAGCGAGGACGTCGACGCCCGCGCGGACCTCTATGCGCTCGGCGTCATCCTGTACGAGATGCTGACGGGGGTCCCGCCCTTCGACTCGACGAGCATCCCCGAGCTCGCGGACAAGCACCGAAACCAGCCGCCCCCGTCGGTGCTACCGCTGCTCGCGGCGTCGGGGATGAGCGGCGAGCTCGACGAGGTGCTGCAGCGGCTGCTCGCGAAGCGACCCGCGGACCGGTTC
Source organism: uncultured Polyangiaceae bacterium (assembly GCA_964467935.1). Classification (GTDB taxonomy): domain Bacteria; phylum Myxococcota_A; class Polyangia; order Polyangiales; family Polyangiaceae; genus CAYYKK01. Next base: position 25,726 of record CAYYKK010000031.1, on the reverse strand, counting down.
GCCTCCGCGCGCGACGTGGCCCACGCGCTCGCGGCGATCGGCCGAGCGGGGAGGGCCGATGCTCCGCCCGTGAGCCGAACGGCGACCGCGCCTCGATCGGTCGTCGAGCCCGCGATCCACGCCCGCATCGAGCGCGCGATCCTCGAGGGCGCGCCCGCGTACAACGTCGGCGACCACGAGCGATGCTTCCACGTCTACCGCGACACGGCGCGCGGCGTCCTCGCCGACGGCCCCGCGTCCCTCGCAGGACGCGTGCGGCTCGAGGTGGGGCTCGCGCGCGCCGAGGCCTCTCCGACGCCGACGGCGGCCGCGTGGGAGATGCGACACGCGTTCGACGATCTCCTCTTCGCAGGCTCGGTGCGCGTCGAGGCGTCGATGGATACGTGCGCGCGCGAGCACGCCGCGTTCGTCGCGATCGCCTCGCGGCGCGACGTGGCGTCGTCACCCGGGATCGTCGCCGACTACGCGGTCGGCTTCGCGCGCGCGCTCGCGAGGCTGCTCACCGAGCGCGGCGAGAGGCCCGAGCTCGCGCGCTCGCTGGAGGAGACGGCGGACCGAGGGGCGCGCATGGGCAGCCCGCAGGCGGCGCTGGCGACGCTGACGCCGCTCCTCGACACGCTCACACCTCGCGGTGTCGGGGGGGCGCCGGTCGGGGCGACGCTCGAGTCCTCGATGCCCGCGTCTCTCTCGGCCGCGGGATCGGCGCAGCCCTCGCTCCCGCCGGTCTCGTCGGCGCCCCCCTCCGGGCTGCGCACCTCGGCCATGCCGCCGAGCGGCGCGAACGACGAGATCGTCGACGCGATCTCGCGGGCGATCCTCGTGGGCGCGCCGGCCTACAACCAAGGTCGTTACGAGGTGTGCCAGCGCGTCTACCGCGACACGGCGCGGAGCCTCGGCGATCAGGCGCGACGCGACCCGGCCGGCGGGCCCTTCGCCGCCTGGATCAGCGACGTCATCGCTCGCTCGGACGCGAGGCCGGCGCGAGAAGCCGCGTGGGTGCTGCGCCACGCCTTCGACGCCATCCTCGCGTCGCGCACGAGCCCGGGTTGACGGGGCGGCGAGCGGGGTGACGACGACCGCGTCGAGCGCTAAAGGAGCTGCATGCGAACGCCCTCCATCGTGCTCCTCTCGACGCTCCTCCTCGCGTGCTCGCAGAAGAGCGCGGGCGCGCTCGGCTCGGCCAGCGGCGCGTCGTCGGCACCCCCGCCGGCGCGCTCCGCCATCGTCGCCGTCGACGACGCGAACGGGTTCGTGGTCGTCGACGTCCCCGCCTCGAAGGGCGAGCTCGTGAGCGCCGTCCGTGACGAGGCGGCGAAGGCGAAGTCGAAGGGCCTCAAGCCGTTCGTCGAGTTCGCCGCGGGCTGGTGCGAGCCTTGTCAGGCGATCAAGAAGAGCCTCGGCGACCCGCTGATGAAGGACGCGTTCAAAGGCACGTACATCATCCGCCTCGACGCGGACGACTGGGGCGAGCACCTCGCCGGGAGCGGCTTCTCGCCGAGCGCCATCCCGGTCTTCTACGAGGTGAACGACGCAGGCAAGCCGACGGGACGGACCATCGACGGGGGCGCGTGGGAAGACAACGTCCCGAAGAACATGGCGCCTGCGCTCGGCGCGTTCTTCCACAAGTCGTGAGGCGCGCGTCTCAGGGAGCCGCGCCTTCGGTCGGAGGAGGGCCATCCGGACGCTCCGGCGGCGGCGGCGGTTCTTCGTCGGCCGGCGGGGCCGCGGAGGGTGATGCGCCCGCGTCGCGCTCGGCGCCCTCCGTGCCGGCGTCCGCGTCGGATGGCGACGTCCCCCCGTCGACGTCGGCGGCGGTGTCCTTCGGCTCGGTGCCGGCGAGGAACACCTCGCTGAGCGCGTCCTCCTGATCGGGTCGCGCCAAGAGCCCCGTCTTCGGATCGACGTCGACCCTCGTGACACCCATAGGCACCGGGAACTCGGTTGCAGGAAGGCCTTGGTGAGCCGCGCGCATGAACGCGATGAAGGCGGGCAAGCTCGTGCGCGCGCCGGCCTCCCCCGCCCCGAGCGGCGCCGGATCGTCGTAGCCGGTCCACACGACGCAGGCGATCTGCGTCGAGTAGCCCGCGAACCATGCGTCGCGCACCTCGTTCGAGGTGCCCGTCTTGCCCGCGATCGGCCGTCGCAGGACCTTCGCCGCTTGTCCCGTGCCCGTCTCGACGACGCTCTTCAAGAGGTCGGTCGTCACGAACGCCTCGGCCTCCGTCATCACGCGCTTCTTGGGCGCGCGAGGCGGCAACGCGATCTCGACGCCCGTGGGGCCCACGATCTTGTCGATGAGGCGCGGCGCCTCGACCATGCCGCCGGCCGCGAACGTCGCGTACGTGTTGGCGAGCTCGCGCGGCGTCACCTCGTACGCGCCGAGCGCGATCGACGGCGTGGGGCCGAGCTTCGACTCGATGCCCAGGTCGTTCGCCCACGTCACCACGTTCGCCGGGCCGACCCGCTCGGCCGTCCATTGCGCCGAGACGTTGATGCTCTTCGCGAGCGCCTCTCGGAGGCGCGTGGGCTCACCGTCCTCGCTCTTGTCGTAGTTCTTCGGCACGTGACCCGTCAGCGCGCTCGGAGACGTCGGCAAGAGCGACGCGGCCGTGAACGTCTTCGCGTGGATCGCGTAGCTGTAGACGATGGGCTTGAACGTCGAGCCCGGCTGTCGATGCGCCTGGCTCGTGCGGTCGAGACCGGAGCGCAGCCCCTCGTAGCTTCCCGCGAGCGCGAGGATGTCGCGGCTGCCGACGTCGATCGCGACGAGCGCGCCCTCGGGGCCGAGATCGAGGCGGAGCGATGCCTTGGTGCGCTTGCCGTCCGGGTCGGTCTCGCCGAGCGAGAGCAGCGCGACGCGCACCGGCGCGCCGATCTCGGCGAACTTGCTCGCGGGCAGCTTGTCGGGGTTGTACCGCGCCGCGGTGCTGAGGTTGACCGCGCCGCGCACGGTGCCCACGCGGACGAAGAGCTCGTTCTTCGCGTCGTCGGCGCCGATGACCTCCCCTTGGTAGACCGCGTGCTTCTCGGTCGCGGGATCCCCCTCGAAGTAGGTCGCCTTCTTCGGTTTCTTGATCGGCGCGACGACCGCGCGGCGCTTGTCGTACGACGCGAGGTTGTCGCGCAGCGCCTTGCGCGCCTCGGCCTGCAGCTTGGGATCGATCGTCGTCGTGATGACGTAGCCGCCCTTCTGGGCGTCGTCGCCGACGAGCTCCTTCAGCGTGCGGCGCGCCTCGGCCACGACCTCGGGCGCGATCTCGCCCGTGACCTCGGGCTCGGGCGCGAGGACGATGCGTTGCTGCTTCGCCTCGTCGATCGCCTCAGGACGGGCGAAGCCCTTCTCCTGCATCTGATCGAGCACGAACAAGTGACGGCTCAGCGCGCGGGGCATGTTCTCGCGAGGCGAGTAGCGCGACGGCCCCTTCGGGATGCTGGCGAGGACGGCCGCCTCGGCGAGCGAGAGCTCGCGCACGCTCTTGCCGAAGTAGTACTTGCTCGCCTCCTCGACGCCGTACCGCCCGTGCCCGAAGTAGATGTAGTTGAGGTAGAGCTCGAGGATCTCGTCCTTCGTCAGCTCCTCCTCGATGCGTCGCGAGAGGAGCACCTCCTTCATCTTCCGCTCGAAGGTGCGCTCGTTCGTGAGCAGGACGTTCTTGACCACCTGCTGCGTGATCGTGCTGCCGCCCTGGCGCGCGCTCGACGATCGCAGGTTGACCCACATCGCTCGCAGCATGCCCGCGTAGTTGAGCCCCTGATGCTCGTAGAAGGACGCGTCCTCGGCGGCGAGGAACGCGAGCTTCACCTGCGGCGGGATCTCGGCGAGGCGAACGACGGTCCTGCGCTCGACGAAGTCCTCGGCGAGGAGCGATCCGTCGCGCGCGAGGATCCTCGTGACCTGCGGGGGTGAGTACTTGCGTAGCTCCTCGGTCGACGGCAGGCCTTCTTCGTAGTGCCGGAGCAGCAGCGCCACCGCGACGAACGAGAGCCCCGCGAGCGCGACGCCCACGAGGAAGAGGCGCCGCAGCCACCGGAAGACGACGCGCCCCACCGGACTCTTGCTGGGGGTCCTCCCCCGCGAACCCTCGTCAGCCATGGCCTCTCTCTTCGGCAACGCCCGCGCGCGCGGGCCGCTTCCCTTCTGGCACACGCGCGATCGGCTGTCGAAAAAGGGGGAGCGCTGGGCCGCGTCGCTTCAGCCCGACGATCGGCGGAGGGCGATCAGGTGAGCACGTACATCACGACGAGCGTGATGCCGATCCCGACGAGCAGGCAGACGACCGCGACGACGCCGAGCACGACCGGGTTCACCCCCGACCTGGTGCGTGAGACGGCCGGAGGGACCGGGATCGCGGGAGGGGCGGCCCCCGCCGGGACGACGACGCCTGCGGTCGAGTTGGGCGCCACGGGGACGCCTTGCCCGCCCTGCCCGCTCGAGGGCGGCTGGCCGCTCGACGGCGCATAGCCAGCCGGGTTCAGCGCGGCGGGGTGCGCCTGCATCCGGACGGTCTTCGCGACCTCGGGGGCGCCGTCGGGGCGCGCCGGGCTCTTCGGCGCAGGATCGCTCTGCGTCGGCTCGAGCGGGCGCGAGGCCGGCGTGGAGCCGGGTGCGCCGCCGGGCATGATGGCCGAGAACGTGCGGCCCATGGCGAACGGCTTGAGCGCGTCCGCGAATTCCGCAGCGGAGTTGTATCGGTCTTCGGGTTTCTTCTGCAGCGCCTTCGCGATGACCTCGGCGAGGCCCGCCGGGAAGCGCTTGCCGGGGATCCGCTCGTCGAGCGAGATGGGCGGCTTCGTGACGTGGAGCTGGATGTACTCCATCGGCGTCTTCGCGTCGTACGGGAGCTTGCCGGTCAGGACCTCGTAGAGGATCGTGGCGAGCGAGTAGATGTCGCTGCGGGCGTCGAGCACCTTTCCTTGGGCCTGCTCGGGCGACATGAACTCGGGCGTGCCGAAGACCATGCCCTCCTGCGTGAGCATGACGGACCCAGGGCGAAGCTCTCGCTCGGTGACCTTCGCGAGCCCGAAGTCGAGCACCTTCGGGTAGTCCTTCAGGCCACCGTTCGTGGAGAGGAAGATGTTCTCGGGCTTGAGGTCGCGGTGGACGATCCCTTGCGAGTGCGCCTCCTGGAGCGCGCCGCACGCCTGGATCAGGATCGGGATCGCGCGGTCGACCGGGAAGGGACCCTCTTTGCGCACCGACTGGTTGAGGTTCTTGCCCTCGAGGTACTCCATCACGATGTAGAGCGACCCGTCCTCGAGCTCCCCGTACAGGAAGACCCGCACCGTGTTCGGGTGCTGCAGGTGGCTCATCGCGCGCGCCTCGCGGCGGAAGCGAGAGGCGAGATCTTTGCGGTTCGTGAGCTTGGGGTGGAGGATCTTCACCGCCACGAGCCGGTTCATCGCCGGCTGCGACGCCCGATAGACCGCGCCCATGCCGCCCGAGCCGATCTTCTGCTCGATGAGGAACTGGCCGCCGAGGATGGCTCGGCCGATGTAGGGGTCGGGCGGCTTCTGAGGGGAGGACATGAACGGTTACGGCCTGGAGGTCACCGGTCGGGCTCGCCCCGGCGAGGAGGCCCGGGATCGCGGCGTTAGGCTAGCCGAGCGCCCGGAGAAAAGACCGAAAAAATACGTGCTTCGCTGGGTCGAGGCGCCCCGCGCAGCGGCCGCATGTTCAGTCGAAAGCTGGCGCGGTCCGGCGGGCTCGGCTACCTGAGGAGGGTGCAGATGCAAGCCACCGGCATGGCCACGAGCCCGAGGCCCGAGAGCGAGATCGCGCTCCGGAGCCGACTCCTCACGGAGGCGGGGTTCCATCACGCCTTCTTCACGCGCCAGGGCGGCGTCAGCGGGCCGCCGTGGGCGAGCCTCAACTTCGCCGCGAGCACCGGAGACTCGCTCGAGAACGTCCGACAGAACCTGGCCGTGGCCGGCGCGCTTCTCGGCGAGGCGCCGGAGCGCATCTACTTCTTGAGCCAGGTCCACGGCACGGCCGTCGAGGTGCTCGAGGGCGACGAAGACCGGACCGAGGTGGTGCTGCGCGAGGGCGACGTGACGGCGTCGATGGCCCCGAGGGTCGTGTGCGGCGTGCGGAGCGCGGACTGCGCGACGCTGCTCCTCGGCGACCGCAGGACGGGCGCCGCCGCCGCGGTGCACGCCGGGTGGCGGGGCACGGTGGCGGGGGTGGTGGCGTCCGCGGTGGCTGCGCTCAGGGGTTTGACGGGCGCGGAGCTCGACCTCGTCGTGGCGATCGGTCCGCACATCGAGCGTTGCTGCTTCGAGGTCGGCGAGGAAGTCGCCGCCGAGCTCGCGGCGTGCTCGTCGCTCGGCGAGCGCGCGGTCGCGCGCGGTCCTCGAGCCGAGAAGCCGAAGGTGGATCTGCGCGCCATCCTCGAGGCGCAGCTCGCCTCGCTCGGCGTGCGGGAGATCGACCACGTGCGGGGCTGCACGGTGTGCGAGCGCGCGCGCTTCTTCTCCTACCGGAGAGAGGGTCAGGTCAGCGGACGGCTCCTCAGCGCGATCGCGGTCCGCTCGGGCTGAGCCCCGCGACGCTGGGGCGGCGATGATCACCGGCGCTCCCCGCAGCCGCGGAGGCGCATGGTATCGTCGAGGGGCGTCGCGCCACGGCGTGGTCGCCGAAACGAGAGAACCGCATGTCCGTCGTCGTCGCAGCCATCGATCTCTACAAGGGGAGCGCGCTCGTGCTCTCACGCGCGCTCGCGCTCGCCGCGTCGTCTCCATCGTTCGTCGGCGCGGCGGACGACGACGATCGACCCGAGGACGCCGGCGTCGTCCACGTCGTCCACGTGGCCGAGCCGAACTTGGCGAACGTGGAGCCCACCGCCGTCGACGCGCCCGATCTCACCGGCTACGACCCGTCGGGCGTCCGCAAGTTCTGCGACCGGCACTTCGCCGAGTACGTGAAGCGAGAGGCTCGCGCCGCGGCGCCGAGGCTCGAGATCCACAACGTGAGGGGAGACGCGAGCGAGGAGATCGTCGCGGTCGCGGCGCGCGTCGACGCCGACGTGATCGTCCTCGCGACGCACGGGCGCACGGGCCTCAAGCGGCTCCTGCTCGGCTCCGTCGCCGAGAAGGTGGTGAGGCTCGCCGGCTGCCCGGTGTTCGTCGTGCGCGAGAAGCATCACGCCGGACACGGGCACGCCTCGTAGTCCCTCCCGATCGTGGCGCGGCGCGCGCGATATCAGCGCTGCAGGTAGAGGTAGGCGAGCGCGCCGAACAGCGCCAGCACGACGACGATCGCGAAGATCCGCACGCCCCACTGGTGCTTCGGGTTCACCGGCTCGGACCGTCCGGCGTCGAGGTTCATGACCGCGAGCATCGCCACCCCCGCGAGGCGCTTGCGCGCGTCCTCGAGGTGTTTGTCCGAGATGCGGTAGGGCGAGTCGGTGGTCGTGACCGACTTGTAGCGCGAGGCCGCTCGGCCGAGGGCGCCCGAGGCCTGCGCGTACGCGAGGAACTTCCCGTGACGCGCGTCGTCGTCCCAGTCGTCGACGACCTGCTGCCACAGCGCATCGAAGGTGGGATCCTCCACGGCGATCATCGTAGGCAAACCACGGCCGGGTTTGGAGCCGAAGAGCGTCGCGTGCCGTGCGCTCGTGCCGCCCGTGTCACCGGGCTGCGCGCGCGAGCGCAGCGGCGGCGTCGCGCGCGAGCGCGAGGTGACCGAGCTCTCGCGCCACCTTCTCGACGCGCTCGAGCTCGCCGCGGGCCTCCGCCTCGCGATCGCGCGAGAGGAGCAGCCGTCCGCCGTAGAGGCGAAGCACGAGCGCGTCGGCAGCGAACCCGCGCGCCTCGGTCTCTCGCGCGAAGCGGGCGAGCGCGGTCTCCGCGCCGGCGAGCGGCGCGCTCCGCGAGCGGAGCCCGTCCAGGTAAGCGAGGCCGCCGCGCGCGAGCACGCCGAGGCGCTCGTGCCCGCCGCCCTCCGCCGCCTCGAGCGCCTCGACGAAAGCGGAGTACGCGCGCTCGGGTCGCTCGAGCGCGAGATGCGCGTCCGCGAGCGTGAGCTTCGCCGAAGCCACCTCGAACGAGAGCGAGTGCGCGTCGGCGAGATCCGCCGCGAGCAGGCTCGCGCGCTGCGCACCCGCGGCGTCCCCCGCGACGAGCAGCACGCGGCCGCGCCTCGACTCCACGCTGGCGCGCAAGGCTGCGTTGTCGGTGAGGGCGATCTCGTAGGCGAGCTCCACGGCGCGCTGCGCTTGATCGAGCGCGAGCGACGAGGCGAAGAGCGTCGCGGCGTCGAGGAGCACGCGGGCGTCGGCGACGTCGCCGAGGGCGAGGAGCTGCGCGGCGGCGTCCGCCCCCCGCCTCACGTCACCGCTCCGCTCGGCGAGCTCCACCTCGGCCGCGAGAGACCGGGCGACGAGCTCGGGCTGCGTCGCGAGCTCGCGCGCCTGGGAGAGGACGACCTCGGCTTGCTCGAAGGAGCTCTCCGCGGCGGCGATGCGCGCCACGTCGAGTCGCGTGGTGACCCGGAGGGTCGCGTCGCCCGCGCGATCGATCCGATCGAGCACGGTCGCCGCGAGATCGGTGAAGCCGACGCGCACGCGCGATCGCACGACGGCGTCGGCGAGCGTGCCGAGCCAGCCCGCGAGGTCGACCGCGTCCACGGCGTCGAGGGGCGCGACCGAGAGCGCGCGCGCCGCGGACCGCGCGGCGAGATCCGCCCGCGGCGCCCTGAAGGGGCTCGACGAGCTCGTCGCGTGCCACGCCGCCGCGCGAGCGAAGCGCCGGGCCGCGCCGACGCGATCGTCGCACGCGAAGAGGTGGGCGGCGACCCGATCCACGCGATCGCCGCTCGTCTCGCCGAGCGACTCGACGATTTGGGCGGCGCGCGCATGGGCTCGGCGACGCTCGTCCTCCGGGATGGTCTCGAGGACCACCTCGGCGAGGACGCTCTCGAGCCGGGAGCCCGAGGTGAGGCCGCGCTCGTCGAGCTTCTTTCGGGCCGCGACGACGCGCTCGACGGGGAGCTCCACGAGCCCCGCGATCTCCATCTCGGTCGCCTCGTCGCCGAGCACCGCCATCGCACGGAGCACGTCGCGAGCGTCCTCACCACCTGCCTCCGAGAGGCGCGCCAAGCGGCCTTCGACGAGCGCGCGGAGGGTGCGCGGCACGCCCGCTCCTTCGAGATCGACCTGCGCGACCCCCTGACGCACGGTGACGCGCGCGCCGTCGGTGAGCTCCTTCACGATGAGCTCGACGAAGAGCGGGTTGCCCTCGGCCCGCGCCGCGAGGTGCGTGACGAGCTCCGGGGGCAGCACGCGGGCGCCGAGGAGGTTCGCCGCGAGGACCGCGACGTCGGCGTCCGAAAGAGGGCCGAGCGGAATCGCCTCGGCCCGATCGGCGAGCGGCTCCGTGAGCGAGCGTCCCGCGAACACCAGAAAGAGCCTTCGCGCCGCGGGCTCGCCGAGCAAGCCACCGAGCACGCGCGCGCTCGCCGGGTCGATCGCGTGACAATCGTCGAGCACCAGCGCGACGGGGCGATCCCGCGACGCCTTCGCGAGCGCGCGGCCGAACGAGCGCGACACGCTCTCTTCCGACTGCGCGGCGCGCGCGGACGACGCGAGATCGGCGAGCTCGGTCGTGTCCGCCTCGTCGAGTCCGAGCGCGCGCAGCCTCTTCGACAGATCGGCGCGCTTCTCGGCCGTCGCGGCCGGGGCCTCGTCCGCGCGGAGAGCGGCCCCGAAGAGCGAGCGCGCGACCGCGGCCACCGCGGAGAGCGGCGCGCCGGCGCCGTCGAAATCGCGCGGGCAGACGGCGTAGGCGATCTGCGCCCCGGAGGGCAGCTTCCCGAGCCGGCGCTCGAGCTCGTTCACGAGGCGCGTCTTGCCTGCGCCTCGATCTCCCGAGACGAAGGCGGCGGTCGCCTCGCCCCGCAGCGCGCGGCCCAACGCGACGCCGAGACGCTCGAGCTCGGCGCGCCGCCCGACGAACCGCGTCGACGGCGCTCGCCTCGCGCGCGCGGCCTTCGCGATCGAGGCGTCCTCCCCGCCGGCGTCCGCCTCGAGCTCGATCTCTCGCTCGACGGCGCGACTCGCGGCGCGCGAGAGACGCACCTGCCCTCGCCGACTCGCCGCGAGGCGAGCCGCGGGGGCGAAGGAGGACGCGAGCTCGACGTCGTTCGCGAGCCCTCCAGCCTCGTCCGCCGTGACGCGCCCGACGTCGACGCCGATCGACAGCTCGCTCGCGCCGGCGACGAGATCGAGCCCGAGGCGGACGGCGGCCTCGGTGTCGCGACCGTCGGCCTCGTGGAGACCGAAGACGGCGCGCACCTCGGCGCCGTCGGACGTGTGCACGATGCCACCCGCGCCCTCGACCCGGCGGAGGATCGCGGCCCGATCGGGCGCGCCGTCGAGCCCCGTCGCGCAGAAGAACGTCGCCTCCCTCATCGTCGCGCGCGCGACGCTCGCGGGGGCGGGCGTCACCTCCAGGA
>CAYYKK010000031.1:10783-15266 GCA_964467935.1 uncultured Polyangiaceae bacterium | reverse complement strand
GAGACGTGCTCGTCGACGTGCGCCGCCGATTCGACGTGCTGCACGAGGCGCGTGGCGAGCTCGGCGACCTCGACGTGGCTCGGGCTCACCCCGAGCGAGTAGCCGAGCGCCACGAGCTCCTCGTGCGCGCCCGCGGCGTCACCGAACCGCTGCGCCGGGTCGATCGCGAGCATCCGCGCGACGAGGGCGTCGATCTCCTTGCCGATCTCGCCGCGATGGCTCGACGGCGCAGGTCGCCGCCCGGAGGCGATCGCGCTCCTCGTGGCGTCGGCGTCGGCGCCGGCGAACGCGCGCCTCCCGGTGAGCAGCTCGAAGAGCAGCGAGCCGAGCGAGAAGACGTCGCTCGCGGGTCCGGGCTCCTCGCCGCGCAGCTCCTCGGGCGAGAGGTGGGGCAGCGTCCGGGCCTCGTCGGGCGCGAAGCGGATCGCCGTGAGCGCCCGGTGAATCGCGAAGTCGCTCACCTTGATCTCACCCTCGCGCGAGACGAGCACGCTGCGCGGGGTGAGCGGACCGTGCACGACCGCGCCGCTCCGGCGCTTGTGCGCGTGCTCGAGCGCCTTCGCGATCTCCGCCGCGACGAAGAGCGCGAGCCCGACGGGCAGCGCGACGCGCTTCTCGGCCGCTTGCTCGAGGAGCGTGCCCAGATCCGTGCCCGTGACGAGCTCGGTCGCGATGAAGGTGTGCTCGCGCGCGCCGCGCTCGCCCGGGAGCTCCGCCGCGACACGCCCGAGATCGATGACCTGCACCACGTTCGCGTGCGAGAGCGAGAGCGACGCCTTCGCCCGCTCGACGAAGGCGTCGAGCAACCCCGGGAGCGCCGCCAAGTTCGGGAGCACCCGCTTGACGACGATGGCCTTCTCGAAGCCCTCGACGCCGAAGCTCTTGGCCCGGTAGGCCTCGGTGAGCGAGCCGGTGCCGAGCCGCTCGACCAGCAAGTAACGCCCGAACGGGGTCTCCATCGCTCGCGCCCTCTTCCGAAATCGCCTCTCCGAGCGCCGCGCGTGAGCGGGCGCTGACTCGAGGGGCGAGGCCCGCTCAGCCGCCTTCCGAGCCGTACATCGACTCGGCGATCTTGAACGCCGCGCTCTCGAGCCTCGTGTACGCGTCGCGGAGCGAGTCGAGATCACCGCCGCCCTCGAGCAGCTCTCGCAGGCGGACCGCGTCGCCGCGCACCTCGACGAGCAGGTTCGGATCGAGCAGATCCGCGTAGCCCTCGAGCGCCTGCTCGGTCGTGTAGACGAGCGTCTCGGCCTGGTTGCGGAGCTGCGCGAGATCACGGCGCAGCTGGTCGGTCTCGCGGAAGCGATCGCCCTCGCGCACGAACCTGTCGACCTCCTCTTGCGAGAGGCCGCTCGTCGGCGTCACCTTGATCTCCGTCGCGCGCCCGGTGCCGAGATCCTTCGCCTCGACACGGACGATGCCGTTCTCGTCGATGCGGAAGGTGACCTGAATCTTGGGGACGCCGCGCGGCGCGGGCGGGATGCCGGTGAGCTCGAAGCGCGCGAGCGAGCGGCAGTCGGCGGCCATCTCGCGCTCGCCCTGGATGACGTGGATCGGCACGAAGTTCTGGTTGTCGACGCTCGTCGTGAAGACCTCGCTGCGCTCGGTCGGCACCGTCGTGTTGCGCAGGATGAGCTTCGTCGCGACGCCGCCGCCCGTCTCGACGCCGATCGAGAGCGGCGTCACGTCGAGGAGGAGCACCTCGTCGACCTGGCCGGTGAGCGCCGCGCCTTGCAGCGCCGCGCCGACCGCGACGACCTCGTCGGGGTTCACTTCTTTGCTCGGATCGCGACCGAAGAACGCCTTCACCGCGGCCTGCACGGCGGGCATGCGCGTCATGCCGCCGACGAGGACGACCGTGTTGACCTCGTTCACGCCGACCTTCGCGTCCTCGAGCGTCCTGCGGCACGCGTCGATCGTTCGATCGACGAGCTGCGCGCAGAGCATCTCGAGCTCGTTGCGCTTCATGTTGCGCTCGAGGTGGAGCGGGCCGCCGGTCGGCGAGACCGCGATGAACGGGATGTTCACGGCCGTCTCGAGCGAGCTCGACAGCTCGTGCTTCGCCTTCTCCGCGGCTTCCTTGAGGCGCTGGAGCGCCATGCGATCCTTGCGGAGATCGATGCCGTGCTCCATCGAGAACTCGTCGGCGAGCATGTCGATGATGCGCTGATCGAAGTCCTCGCCGCCGAGGTGCGTGTCGCCGCCGGTCGCCTTCACGCTGAAGACACCGCCCGCGATCTGGAGCACCGAAATATCGAACGTGCCTCCGCCCAAGTCGTAGACCGCGATGACCTCGGCGTCGCGCTTGTCGAGGCCGTAGGCGAGCGCGGCGGCGGTCGGCTCGTTGATGATGCGGCGGACGTCGAGGCCGGCGATGCGACCTGCGTCCTTCGTCGACTGCCGCTGCGCGTCGTCGAAGTAGGCCGGGACCGTGATCACGGCCTCGGTGACGGGCTCGCCGAGGTAGGTCTCGGCGACCTCCTTCATCTGCTGCAGGACGACGGCGCTGATCTCGGGGGGCGACATGGCGCGGCCGCGGATGTCGACCCAGGCGTCACCGTTCGGCGCCTCGACGATGCGGTACGGCGCGAGCTGCACCTGCTTCTTCACCTCGGACGCGCTGAACTTGCGACCCATCAGTCGTTTGATCGCGAAGACCGTGTGCTCGGGGTTCGTCACCGACTGACGCCGCGCGACCTGCCCGACGAGACGCTCGCCGGTCGCGGGAAAACCGACGACCGACGGCGTCGTGCGCGCGCCTTCGGCGTTCGGGATCACCTTCACGTCGTTCACCGTCGCGGCGGTGACACCTTCGACGACGGCGACGCACGAGTTCGTGGTGCCGAGATCGATTCCGATGACTTTGCCCATGGGGTTCGCACGAGACAGGATGAAGCGACGTTCGCCATAGCTCTCGCGCGCGCCGATCGAGCGCAGAGCGAGAGGCTCACGAATGGAAAGGCGCCGGCGCCCGCAGCCGAGACGGCGCGAGCGACCGCGCGCGACGAAGCGAGCTCCGCCGCGAGCGCGCGCGACTCAGGCCTCGGCGGGCGGGTCGCCCGACGAGCCCCCCGAAGGCGGCGCGGCGGCGTCGGCGGGCGCAGCAGGCGCGCCCTTCGACACGGCGACGAGCGCGGCGCGCAGCAAGTAGTCGCCGAGCATGTAACCCGCCTGCACCTCGACGGCGATCACGCCCGCGGGGTGCTCGGCGGAGTCGACGTGCTGAATCGCCTCGTGCAGCGCCGGATCGAAGGCCTGTCCGACCGCGTTGATGCGCTTGATCCCGAGCTTCTCGAGCGTGCTCGTGAACTGACGACCGATCATCGACAGACCATCGGCGACGGACTTCACGTCCGGCGCGGTGGCGGCCACCGCCGTCGCCCGCTCGAGGTTGTCGAACACGGGCAAGAGCTCCTTCAGCGCCTTCTCGATGCCACGGCGCTGCGCCTCCTCGGCCTCGCGCCGAGATCGCTTGCGGAAGTTGTCGAAGTCGGCAGCCGTGCGCAGGAGCTGCTCGCGGTACTTGGCGGCTTCGGCCTTCGCGACCTCGAGCGGATCGGGCGGGGTCTCCACCTTGGCCAGCTCCGGCTCGGCGAACTCGACGACCGGCGCGCCCGCCGACGCATCGGCCGGAGCGGATGCCGAAGCAGATGCCGCGCGCGCGGAATCCGCAGCGGCGCCTCCGCTGGGCGGCGGATTCGACGCCGTCTTGGCGCCGCTGGCCGCCTCGGGGGAGGGCTGGTCGTTCGTCTCGGGCTCCGTCATGGTTCGCGACTATAGCCGTACGGGCTAGCGTTTCAAATGGCCTCAGGGCCTCTCTCGCGCTCCGGTTTGCCGCCGGGGCCCGGGCTTAGTAGGCCTCTCGACCATGAGCGCGCAGATCCCCCGAGGCTCCTCCGAGGCCGCCCCCGAGGCACCCCACGCCGATCACGAATCGACCACGGCGGAGCTGCTCGCCCTCGCCGGAGCGCGGCTGCTCGGCAACTATCGCCCCGCGCCGGTGTTCTTCACGGGAGGGCACGGCGTGACGCTCTTCGACAAGGAGGGCCGCCGCTACCTCGACTTCGCGGCCGGCGTCGCGGTCACGGCGCTCGGGCACGCCCACCCGCGCCTCGTCCAGGCGATCAGCGATCAAGCGGCGAAGGTGATGCACGTCTCGAACTACTTCTACAACGAGCCGAACGTGCTGCTCGCCGACGAGCTCTGTCGCCGCGCCCGCTACGATCGCGCTTTCTTTTGTAATTCAGGTGCAGAAGCAAACGAGGCGATGTTCAAGCTGGCCCGTCGGCACTACTCCTCGACCGGGCGTCCGGAGAAGTATCGGCTCGTCGCCTTCGAGCAGTCCTTCCACGGACGGACCATCGCGACGGTGACCCTCACGGGGCAGAAGTCCTACTCCGACGGGTTCGGTCCGAAGCTCGAGGGGATCACCCACGTGCCCTTCGGCGACCTGGAGGCGGTGCGCGAGGTCATGGGGCCCGCC
>CAYYKK010000031.1:0-10773 GCA_964467935.1 uncultured Polyangiaceae bacterium | reverse complement strand
AGGGCGAGGGCGGCGTGCTGCCTGCGCCGCCAGGGTTCCTCGCGGGGCTCCGCGCGCTCGCCGACGAGCACGACGCGCTCCTCCTGCTCGACGAGGTCCAGACGGGCATCGGCCGCACCGGGGCCTTCCTCGCGAGCCACGCAGCCGGGGTCCAGGGCGACGCGGTGAGCCTCGCGAAGGGGCTCGGCGGCGGCTTTCCCATCGGCGCGATGCTCCTCCAGGAGAAGCTCGCCGGCGCGCTGCCCCCGGGCACCCACGGCTCGACGTTCGGAGGCAACCCGCTCGCCTCGACCGCCGCGCGAACCGTGCTCGCCGTGCTCGACGAGGAGAACCTGGTCGCCGAGGCCGCGCGGAAGGGGGCCCTCCTCGGCCGCTTCCTCGAGCGCCTCGCGGAGAAGCACGCGAGCCTCTGCGAAGGGGAACGAGGCGCCGGCCTCATGCGCGGCCTCATCCTGAAGAAGGGCGTCGACGCGCGCGCGGCGCTCGCGAAGGTGCGCGAGAAGGGCGTGCTGCTCACGATCGCCGGCGGGCAAGTGCTGCGGTTCACGCCGCCGCTCGTCGTCACCGAGGACGAGCTCGAGGAGGGCATCCGGAAGGTCGGTGAGGCGCTCACCGAGATCGCCGAGAGCGCCGCGGCGCCGGGCTGACGCGTGCGCGCGGCAGGCCCCGTCGTCGATCCCATCCCGTGCTCGGGGTGCGGAACCCTGCTCGATCCGCTTCGCGCCGGACACGTCGCGATCCTGGATCAGCAGTTTCACTACTTTTGTAACTTGGAGTGTAGAGAAGCCTACCTGCTACCGCTCGGGGGTGTCGACACCGGCACGCCGACGGGCCGGGGCTCCACCGCGGATCTCCGCGCGCGCGTCTCGGACGAGCGCAAGAGCTCTCCGAGCGCCGCACCGAAGCGCCGCGTGCAGGCGACGAAGGAGAAGGCGAGCGGCGGCCCGAAGGCCGGGCCGGTCGTGAACGCGCTCGGCGCCGTCGTGCCCGAGGACGTGCTCCCCGACGTGCCGACCTCGGACGACCGGGGGCTCGTCGAGCCGATCGGCCCCTCGATCCAGAGCGAGGTGCCGCGTCACGATCCCGAGCCTCGCGAGTTCGGCGCGCTCCTCCTGCTCATCGCCGTGATCGCCGGGTCCCTCGCCGTGCTGCTCGCGCTCGCCGGCGGCGGTCCGCTCGTGCTCGGCGCTCGCGTGATGCTGGCGGCCGTCGCGGTCGGGATGCTGCTCGCGCGCGCGCTCACGACGCCGCGCGACGTGGCCGACCCGCACCCGGTGCCCGTGCTCGCGGGGCCGATCCTCGGCGTCGCCGTCGCGACGTGGGCGGTGCTCGGCGCGGACGCGTCGGTCGCGAGCGAAGCCGCTTCGCTTGCCGGCACGATCGCCACGGCGGCGGCCGTCGGCGCGTGGCTGCTCGAGAGCGCGCGGACCTACGTCCACGCGGAGCGCGCTTGGGTGCAGGCGTCGCTGTCGGTCGGCGGTCGGCTCGATCCCGAGGCCTCGATCGAGGAGGTCCCCCACGAGGCGGTCTTCGATCTGCGCCCCGGCGAGGCGATCGTCGTGGATCCCGACGAGACGGTGCCCGTCGACGTGACCGTGAGCGACGGCGAGGTCGACGTGCTGCCGTGGCTCGGAGCCGTGACCCCGGCCCGACGCCGCGCGGGAGACGCGATCGTCGCGGGGGCGCGCGTCATCCGGGGTCGCCTCCGCGCGACCGCGACTTGGACCGGGCTCGATCGGGCGTTCGCGCGCGTGCTGCTCGACCCGCGCCGGCGGGTCGACGCTCTCGCGCCGGTGACCCGCGCCTCTCGCTCGCTCGCCGAGCGCTGGGCCCCGGTCGCCGCGCTCGCCGCCGCGCTCGCCGCCTTCTTCCTGCACCACACGCGCGTCGAGGTCGCGATGACGTTCGCCGCGGTGCAGGGCGGGCTCGCGAGCAGCATCACGGGCGGCCTCTCGGGCGTCTACGTCGCCCGCGGCGTCCTCTTGGCGCTCCGTCGCGGCATCACGTACCGCAGCGCCGACGCGTGGGAGCGGGCCGCGCGCGCGCAGATCGGCGTCTTTCAAGCGCGGGGCACGCTGCTGCTCGGTGAGCCCGAGGTCGCGGAGGTCGAGCCGACGGGAGCGAACATCGACGAAGACGATCTGCTCGCGCTCGCCGCCGGCGCCGAGCGCGCCGAGGCGCACCCCGTCGCGCACGCGATCCTCCGGGCCGCGAAGTCGCGAGGTGTCCGGCCCGACGGCGTGCGCAACCCCAACGACTACCCTGGGCTCGGCGTCGTCGCGATCTCCTCCGCCGGCGCGGAGCTGAGCGTGGGCAACAGGACGCTCATGCTGGAGCAACGCGTGTCGATCGCTTCGGCGGAGCCGCGCATCGGTGAGCTGGAGTCGCTCGGCAGGAGCGTCGTGCTCGTCGCCCTCGGCGGTCGTCTGGCCGGCTTGCTCGCGTTGGAGGACGGCATCCGTCCCGGCGCGCGCGCCGCGGTGCAGCACTTGCTCGACGCGCAGGTCGAGCCGGTGCTCATGAGCGGCGACTCGCGCGAGACCTGCGAGGCGATCGCGAGGTCGCTCGACATCGAGCACATCCGCCCCGAGGTGCTCCCGTCGGAGCGCGCCGACGAGGTGAAGCGCCTCGCCGAGACGGGGAGCAGCGTCGCGGTCATCGGACACCACCCGATCGACGAGGGGGCGCTCGGCGCGGCCGACGTCGCGATCGCGCTCGGCTCCGCCGGCGCGCCGGGCGGCGAGTTCGAGGTCGCGCTCGCGAGCGACGACGTCCGCGACGCGGCGCTCGCGCTCGCGCTCGCGCGTCGAACCCGCATCGAAGCGCGCGTCGGGCTCGGCCTCGCCGCCATCCCCGCCGTGATCGGCGTCGCGATCGTCGCGCTCGGGATCTTGCCGCCGGCCTTCGTGCCGATCGCCTCGCTCCTCGGAGGGGCGATGGGCGTCCTGCACGGGCGCACGCTCGATCGCATCCGCAACCCGACCTCGTCGAGGGAGGCCTGAGCGTCGTCACCCCTCCGAGGCGACGACGCTCGCCTCGGCGCGCGCCGCGACTCGACCTCGGACCAGGCGCTCCACGAGGAGCATGAGAAACGGCACGATCGACACGAGCGCGATCGACACGAAGGCGACGTGGTCCATGTGCACGAGGCGCTTGTCCGGCAGCTCGGCGAGGAGCCAAGTCCCGAGCGCCGCGGCCGCCGCCGAGGCCGCGTGCTGGACGGCGGATTGAATGGACAGGAAGCGCGCGCGCTCGTCCGGCTCGGGCACCTTCGAGGTGAGCGTGCTGTAGGCGACGTTCCTGAACGCCATCGCGATGAAGAACGAGACGAAGATGAGCTGCACCGACGCCACCGGCGACGCCTCGGCGAAGCCCACCCACGTGGTCGCGACCAGCGCGATCGTGCCGATCGCCGCCATCGAGGTCGAGCCGAACCGATCGACCAGCGGGCCGACGAAGCGCATCGTGACGAAGCTCGCGACGCCGCCGAAGAGATAGAGCCTGTCGAGGTGCGCGCGCGGGAACCCGAGGTTCCACTGCACGAAGGCGGCGATGTTGAGGATGAGGACGAAGCTCCCCATGTTCGCGAAGAGCGTCATCGCGAGCGAGGCGAGCACGGTCGGCTTGCGCAAGAGAGCGCGGAGCGCGGCGAGCGGCGCCTCGCCCTCGTGGCGTCGCGCGAAGTGCGAGGTGAGCGGGGGGAGCGCCCGGAAGGCGAACGCGATCACGCCGAGCATGAGCGCGCCCACGCCGAAGAACGGCATGCGCCAGCCGCCGAGCTCGGCGAGCTTGAGCCCGGCCGGAACGCCCAGGATCGAAGCCGCCGCGAACCCGCCCATCACGATGCCCATCGCCCAGCCGCGCCGCTCGGCGGGGATCGCGTCCGCGACGATGGCGATCGCGATCGACGTCGCAGGCCCGCCGAACGCCCCGGCGACGACCCGCGCGAGCAGCAGCGAGCCGAACCCCGTCGCGAACCCGCCGAGGAACGTCCCGACCGACAAGCCCAGCAGCGAGACGATGAGCGCCTTTTTCCGATCGAAGCGGTCGAGAAAGAACGAGCCGCCGAGACCGGTCAACGCCGCCGCCGCCGTGTAGCTCCCCCCGACCAGGCCGAGCTGCGACACCGGGATGTCGAGCGCGTGCGCGAAATCGGGCCCGAGGGGGCTCACCATCATGAAGTCGAGGACGTTGACGAACTGGACGATCGCCATGAGAAGCACGATGGCCCGCTCACGACGGCTCGCAGGGTTCGTCGACATGTCCCAGCGGACGAGCCTAGCGCCGAAAACGCCGGCGGCGCGGGGTCTTGTGGCGGCCCGGAGGGGCGGGCGGATTTCTTTGCGAAGTTTCGGGCCGATTCCGGACAAGGCCCCGCGAGGAGAGCGGCGCGCCTTGACGACCCCCACGGCGGCCCGCCAATAATCCCATGGATATGGTCCGGAACGACGCCCACGACGAGCGCAGCATCAGCGAAGAAACGCGCGGGCGCTTGCGTGAGCGGCTCGAGAGCTACATGGCGAAGAAGAAGCTGCGCTCGACGGCGCAGCGCCGCCTGATCGTCGACACGTTCTTCGAGGGGACGCCTCACGTTACGATCGAAGATCTGCTCACGTCGGTCCGCACCCGCGATCGGGGGATCGGGTACGCGACGGTCTACCGGACGTTGAAGCTCCTCGCCGAGTGCGGGGTCGCCTCCGAGCGTCGCTTCGGCGACGGCCTCTCGCGCTACGAGCTCGCCGACGACGACGACGACCACCACGATCACCTGATCTGCACGAGCTGCGGCAGCATCACCGAGTTCGAGGACGCGCGAATCGAGAAGCTACAGGATCAAATCGCCGCGAAATACGGCTTCCAGCTGACGTCGCACAAGCACGAGATGTACGGCATCTGCGCGGCGTGCATCGAGAAGCAGAGTTGAGCGCAGCGCTCCCGGGATCGGGGCGCGCCGCCCCAGGGCTCGTCACTTCTTGTTGATGGCCTCGCTCATCGCCGCCGCCGTGGCGTCGACGAGGGGGAGCACCTTCGCGTAGTCCATCCGCGTCGGGCCGAGCACGCCGACGGCGCCGGCCGGCTCGCCGTTCTCGCGGTAGGGCGCGACGACGAGGCTGAGCTGACCTGCGCCGAGCTCGCCCGTCTCGGCGCCGACGAACACCATCACCGCGCCGGCGGCGAGCGTCTTGTCGAGCAGACCGAGGATCTCCTCGCGCTCCTCGAGCGCGACGACGAGCTTCTTCAGCCGATGATGATCCGCGTATTCGGGCAAATCGATGAGCCGCGCTTGGCCTTCGATGACCACGTCGCCCGCGGGACCGTCCGTCGCGACCGCGAGGTGGCCGAGCTCGAACGCGCGGCGCCGAAGGGCGTCGAGCGCCACGCGATCGTCGGCCAGACGCCGCTCGAACAGGTCGCGGACCTCGCCGAGCGTGCGCCCCTCGATCACGTCCGTGAGCAGGTTGTGCACGCGGATGAGCTCGCTCTCGTTGATCTGCCCCTCGACCTGGATGAAGCGGTTCTCGACCGAGCCGTCCTGGAACACGAGCACGGCGAGGAGCTGATCTCGGCGCGTCGGGATGAACCGGAGCTGGCTCAGCGTGCGGGCGCTCTTGCGCCGCCCGCCGACCACGGCCGCCGCGCCGGAGAGCTCGCTGAGGAGCCTCCCGCTCTCGCGCAGCGGGTTCTCGCTCGTCGCGTAGATCTCCGCCACGCGCGCCTCGAGGCGCGCGCGATCATCCATGGGCACGTCGCGGACCTGGATGAGCTTGTCGATGAAGAGACGGATCGCGCGGTCCGTGGGCACGCGCCCCGCGGACGTGTGGGGCTGGAGCAGGAAGCCGGCCTCGTCGAGATCGCTGAGCACGTTGCGGATCGACGCTGCCGAGAGATCGATGCCGTGCCTCTTCGCGAGCGTGCGACTGCCGACGGGAAGCCCCGTCTCGATGTACTCCGTCACGACCGCGAACAAGATGCGGCGCGCGCGGGCGGAGAGCTCCTGTTGCACCATCGCTCCTTCGTAGCCTAGATCCAGCCGAGCGGGCGTGCACGAGCAACGCGAAGGCGGTAGGTTCGGACATGGCTCGGGGTCGGACGCTTCTCGCCTTCGCGCTCGGGCTCTCGCTCGCCGCCGTGGTGGGCGCGACCGCCGCCACGCCGCGATCGGTGCTGGCGAGGCCCGCCAAGCAGGCCCGAAAGAAGCCCCGAACGGTCGTCGACGACGACTGGGCGAAGGCCCCGAGCGCGCACTACGCCGCGCTCGGCAAGGACGCGTGCCTGCGCGAGCTGCGCCAGCGTGGCGCTTCGTTCGACGAGGTCGCGAGCGCGCGCGGGGTGCTCGCGCCCATTCGGCTGCGCGGACCGCTCGGCGGCGTCGCGTACCACACCGAAGCGCCCGTCGCCGAGCGCGCGAAGAGCCCCTACGAGGTCTTCGATTGCAGGCTCGCCCTGGCGCTCGACGACTTCTCCGCGATCCTCCGCGCCCACGACGTCGACGAGGCCTACATCTTCTCCGCGTGGCGCCCGCCGCCGAAGAGCTGGCCCGCGGACAAGCTCGGCACGCGCCACCCGGGGGCCCTCGCGGTCGACATCCGCGTCCTCGCGAAGAAGCTCGTCCCCGGCGCCGATCGCGCGACGCTCGTCGTCGAGCGAGATTGGCAGCCGGCGCACGACCAGCCCGCGTGCGGCGACAAGGCGCCGGCGATCCTCCCCGACACCGCCGAGGCGAAGGAGATCCGCGCGATCTACTGCCAGGCCGCAGACGCGCGCATCTTCTCGTCGATGCTCGGCCCGAACTACAACAAGGCGCACGAGAACCACTTCCACCTCGAGATCACGCCCGGCGTGAAATGGCGCCTGACCTTGTGAGCGAGGGACCGCGCGTCCGCTCGCGCGCGTCGCTTTCGTGCCCCGACGACCGGCGAGTCGTGGGCCGATGCGTCCAAGCTCGTAGGACTGCCCCATCCGCCTCGATACCGCTATGTTGGAACCCGTGTTGAAGCCCCGTCGCCGATTCGTGCCCCGCGCCCTCCTCGCGATCCTGCTCGTCGCCATCGTGTCGGCGAGCGCGGGTTGCGCCGGCATCGTCAACGCGAGCCCGGCCTTGCGCTGGTGGCTGTTCTCGAACTTCGGCGCGCAGCACGTGTGCCCCGAGATGATGAAGAGCAGCGTCTCGCTCCGGACGCAGGATCGGGCGCCCGGCATCGGCCGCTTCTTCCCGACCCAGTGCTCCTACAACGTGAACGACGACGCGAAGACGCTGACCGTGAACGTCGCCGGCACCGGCTACGCCTACCTCCCGACGGCCAAGCGCGTCGGCTTCACGATGACGGTGAGCGTCGAGTACCGGCCCGACTTCATGATCGCCGGCGACGACCTCTACGTGTGGGGACGCATGAACCGCATCGTCAACGGGCCGAACTTCCAGCTCGGGTTCGTCGAGAACAAGGTCATCGACGTCGCGACGGCGATCACGCCGCTCGGGAGCGGCGTGAACTTCATCGGCAACCAGGTCGTCGCCGGCTTCATGACGCGCGGCTTCACCGTCGTCGACAACTCCGACACGGGCCGCGAGTTCGCGCTCGGCCAGCTGAACCCGCCGCAGCACCCGTTCCACCCCATCGAGGTGACCGACAAGGACGTGTACACGTTCGCGAACGAGACGGTCGACGTGTACTCGAACCAGCGAGACTTCCTTGGTCCGTTCGAGATCACCGACTCCGACAAGAACCTCGAGCTGAAGATGAACCTCTCGGGCAACGCGGTCGAGCTCATCGTGGTGAGCAAACAGGTCGGCGATCAGTGGCTCGACAGCTACGTGAAGGGCTTCCCGCTCGGACCGCCGCCCGGGCCGATGCTCGCCGGATCTCCCATCCAACCCGGCTCGTCGACGCGCAAGTTCCGCCTGCAACCCGGCCTCTACTATGTCGTGGTCGACAACACGTCGGCGGCGGGCATGGTGAACCCGCCGCTCGGCACCATCCTCAACCCGATCTTCGATCCGGCCGCGCGCCTCAGCTACGTGGCGCAGCTCGTCCAGGCCCAGTGACCACCGAGCCCGCGCCCGGGACGCGTCGCGCGCATGACACGCCGAGCCGCTGACGAGCCCAAGTCTCCGGCCGACCTGCCCGTCGCCGTCGGGACGTGCTTGCTCGCCATCGGCGTCACGGCCCTCTACTGGGCCGGCCGCAACATCGAGCCGCTGACGATGAGCTCGGCCGCCTTCTGGCGACAGCCGTGGCGCCTCGTGACGTCGGCGCTCCCGCACGCGCACTACCGCGAGGGGGGCTTCGTCGGCATCTTTCACATCGTCTTCAACGTCGCCTGGACCTACCGCTTCGGCTCGGTGATCGAGGCGCGCTACGGATCGCGGAGCACGCTGCTCCTCTTCCTGCTCCTCGCGGCCGGATCGAGCGCCGCGGAGTTCGCGATCTTCCGAGGCGGCATCGGCCTCTCCGGCGTCGGGTTCGGCCTCTGGGGCTTCTTGTGGTCCCTGAGCCGCAACACGAACGATCTCGACGACGTCGTCGATCGCCGCACGAACGTGACGTTCGTCGGTTGGTTCTTCTTCTGCATCGCGAGCACCTACTTCCACGTGATGGCGATCGCGAACGTGGCCCACGGCATGGGCGCGGTCCTCGGCGCCCTCGCCGCTCAAGCCGTGAGCGCCCGCTCGAAGACCCGCCGATCGCTCTTCGCCGCCGGCACGGCGCTCACCTTCGCAGCCTGCCTCGCGGGCGGGTCGGTGCTGCGCCCGATCGTGAACGTCGACGGCTACGCCCGAGAGATGGCGGCGACCGCGTTCGATCTCGTCGAGACCGATCCCGCGCGGGCCGCGGAGCTCTACCGCAAGGCGTTCGCCAAGGAACCATCGAATCCCAACTACTGTTACAACTTGGGTGTTGCGCTCGCGAGGAGCGGACACCGAGACGAGGCCGAGAAGCTCTACGCACGGGCGTGCGAGCTCTCGCACGGATCCGACGACCGTTACTGCCGTTGAGGCGTCGCGACGTCTCCCGAGGAGCGACGCTCAGGCCTTCTTGCGCAGCCGCTCGACGGTCTCCACGAAGTCGGCCGGCGGCTCGTCCTCGAACTGCATCGGTCGCTCCGTCGCCGGGTGGATGAAGCCGAGCTCGATCGCGTGGAGCATCGTCCGCGGGGCCGGGATGCGTGCGCCCCGGTACGAGCGCACGTACACCGACTCGCCCACGAGCGGGTGCCCCGCCTCCGAGAGGTGGATGCGGATCTGATGCGTGCGACCGGTCTCGAGGCGCACGGAGACGAGCGTCGCCCCCTCGAGCTCCTCGATCGGCTCGACGTGGGTGATCGCGAGCTGGCCGCCGATGCGCCCCGACTGCGTGGAGCCTCGGAGGCCGTCGCCTCGGTCCTCGACCAGCGTCGACCGGTAGGTCGCCTTCGCTGCCAGCCTGCCGTGGACGATCGCGACGTATCGCCGCTTGGTCGAGTGGTGGCGGAATTGGTTCGACAGGTGCTTCTTCGCTTCGAGCGTGCGACTGAAGACGAGCAGCCCGCTCGTCTCCTTGTCGAGGCGGTGCACGACGCCGAGCGGCGCGCGTCCCCGATCGCCTCCGCGCCGCTCGCTCTTCTTGGCGAGGATCTCGCGCACCAGCGCGTCGAGCGTCTGGCGCGCCTCGTCCGGGCTCTCGTCGCCGAAGGGCACCGTGGAGACGCCGGCGGGCTTGCGCACGACGACGACGCTCGCGTCGAGGTAGACGAGGTTGCGCTCGAGATCCCCGAGCCGAGCGACGTGGGGCCGAGGGCGAGCGGGCTCGAGCGCGATCACGTCGCCCACGAACGTGCGACGGAGAGGGTCGAGCGCGACCTCACCGTCGACGAGCACCTTGCCGCTCGTGATGGCCTTGCGGGCGGCGGGCCACGAGATCTGCGCGAGCTCACGCAGCACGCCGTCGAGGGGCTTGTCGGCGTGCGCCTTCTCGAGGGTCCACCGCCCCTTCGTGAGGACGGACTTCCCCGGCATCGACGCGCTCGCGCCGGAGGGCGCGCGCTCGCGGGGCGTGTCCGACGTCGGTGCGACGAGCGTCGTCCGGGGTGCGCTCGCTCGCGCGTCGGGTGTTCGTGGACGGCGGCGCGACAAGAGGAGGCCATTCTACTGCGCGCAGGTACAGCGACACACCACAAACCGCTCGTCTCGCCGCCCCGGAGCCGGGCGCGCAGGACCGGAGGCGCGAAGAAGGCGCGCTTATGTTGACAGCTTCGGGCTGAAACTTGGATGATTCCTCCCGCGTGAGGGTCAGGCTGGAGTTTGGTCTCACCCGCGCGCGACATCGGTCGACCTCGGCGGCGCTTCGTTTCACGAGCCGCAGCCGGGCCGGCTCGCTCATCCCCGTCGCGTCCTCGGTCGCCAATCGCCCGAGGGGCTAGACCCGCGAGACAACCCAGGAGAGTCCTTCCGTGGCTACACAGATTCTGGCCGTCGACGACAGCGCCACGATGCGAAAGATCCTCGAGATCACGTTCGCTGGGACGGAGTTCAACGTGGTGACGGTCGACTCCGCGGGCGCGGCGCTCCAACAGCTCCGCGGCGGGGGCTTCGGGCTGGTCATCAGCGACATCACGCTCGACCCCAGCGGCTACGAGCTCTGCAAGCAGCTGAAGCAGGCGGCTCCGTCGACGCCGGTCCTCCTCCTGTCGTCGCGACAGAACCCGTACGACAACGGCGCCGGCTCGGCGGCGGGCGCGGACGACCACATCGACAAGCCGTTCGACACGCAGCAGCTGATCGACCGCGTTCAGAAG
>CAYYKK010000030.1:25300-35862 GCA_964467935.1 uncultured Polyangiaceae bacterium | reverse complement strand
CCAAGGCGCATGGGCGTCGGCGTGCCAGCCATCCTGAGCTTCCGAGACCGAGACATTTCCCTTCTTGTCGGGGTCCGTGACGCTGAACTGGTGTTTGATCTCGTGTTTCGCGGGATCGTACGTGACGCTGTAGCCCCAGCCGGTCGTCTTGCTGCTCTTGCCGACCTTCAGAGAAATGGGCGTTCGCCAGCCGGTTTGGTAGCTCGAGAGCACGCTCCGACCGAACCCGACGCCGATGCCGATGAGGTCCTTCGCCCCAGGGGCGGAGGGAAGAAAGATTCCCTTTCCCAATCCCCCTACCTTCTCTTCCAGCTTCTTCGCTTGGTCCTCCGCCGTGGCCTCACCGAAGGAGATGATGTCGATCACGGCATCGACGGCCTCTTTCGCCATCGTGATCGCGATGGCGGCCCAACCGGAGTCCACGTCGAGGTCCGTCGCGCCGATGAAGACGGTATTCCCGCCGCTCGTGTTGGACTTGACGAGGGGCGACGAAATGGGGTTTCCGCACGAGAGCATGGGCATTCGAAAGCCGTCGTGGGTAAGCGCCCCCGTCTCGCTGCCCGCCATCCGAACCTTGGCAGTGCCCACCATGATCTTTCGGGTGCTGTTCAGCGCCCGGTACGGCGTCCAGATGTCGACGTAGATCGGTATCGGGCCTTCATCGACGATGAAGAGCCCACAGTCGTGACCGTTGAGCGCGATCGCGTTGCCTTTGTGCTTCACGCTCATCGCAAAGCTGTGGGAAAGGCCTCGCCCTCCCTCCCAAGCGAGCTCGACCGGAACTTCGTGCGCGGCAGCAGGCAGGGGGGGAAGGCCGGCCGGCGCGGAGAAGTGGATGCTCCGTCCTTCACAGAGGTCGGTCGTGAGGTTGACGGGGACAGGTGTGGTCGTCATGAGAGGGCCTCCTCGAGCGCGGATGGGCGGGCGAGGAGGCGCGCTCGACGCACTGCGCCGGCGGGCGCCGGCAAAGAGAAGCTCGCGCGATACGTGAGCGTGACCATGCCCTCGTCGGGTCGAAGCAGGAGTAGGTGGGGACGCGGCACCGCGAGGTGCATGGCCTCGCCGACGAGGATCTCCAGCCGAAGCTCCAA
Source organism: uncultured Polyangiaceae bacterium (assembly GCA_964467935.1). GTDB lineage: Bacteria > Myxococcota_A > Polyangia > Polyangiales > Polyangiaceae > CAYYKK01. The sequence continues at coordinate 34,771 of CAYYKK010000030.1, read as the reverse complement.
CGCGGGCAGGGTCAGCGTCGGCACTGGCTCTCGGGTGAGCCCGTCGAGCTCGAGCGAGATCGGACCGTGCACCTCGGGCAAGATCCACTCGCTCACCGCCGCGTGGAAACGAAGCGGAGACTCGTAGAGCGCGAGCGCCTCGAGGTCGCCACGGCCGGCGAGATCGTCGGGAGGTCGCGTTCGCTCGAGGCGGAGTGGGTGGCGAACCGGAAGCGGCGCCCAGCCCGCGGGGCGAGGAGCGTCCCCCCACGCGGCGATCCGTGCGTCCGGCAGCTCGACGTTCGGCAGGGTTCGCTGCGGGGGCGCGGCGAGCCCGCCGGGCGCGCGGAGAGCCTCGCGCACCTCGCGCGCGTGTCTCGCGACGTCGAACCCTTTGCCGTCGGGGTTGTCCTGATGGGCGACCTCCATGAACGACTCGACGTCGACCTCGATCCATGCGCGCCCGCCGAACGCGCGCGACCAGGTGAGCGGCATCACGGCGAACGGTGCCGGCGCCCCGATCCTCGCCGAGACCGAATCGCCTACCCAGACGCGGTCGCCGAAGACCTCGAGCTCCCGACGTACCCCGCACACCGAAAGCCCGACACGCATCGACCCGACTTCTCTCCCGCGCGGCGCGTGCGCGCAGCCGAGCAGGACCACCTCGAGATCGTCTCCGGGCCGCTCGACGATCTCGCGCGGCAGCATGCCGAGCGCGTGGGGCTCGTCGGCAGCGCGGAGCCCCTCGGGAGCGTTGGCGTCGAGACGAAGCTTGCCCTGCTCGAGTCGAAAGGTCGCCTTCGCGACGAAGAGCCCACGTCGTTCGTTGCCCTGCGGAACGAGAGAGAGGCTCGCGACGAGCGGCGTCGTGTTGAGGAGTTGCACGATGGGGAAGTCGCAGACGCGACCGCGAGGTGGCCAAGAAAGAGCGGACGGTCGGGCGGTCCTCCTCGCCGTCGGCAAAAGAGACGGTTTGAGGAGTATTGGGTGGACCCTCGGCCGCCCCCGAACCATCGTCGCGCGCATGCTTCGCCCTGAGACGCCGCTCCTCTTCGGACTCGCTTCCCTCGCGCTCGCCGTCGGCTGCGACGCCCGCTCTAGCCTGCCCGGGATCGACGAGGGCGGTTCCGGTGGCGCTGCGAGCGCCACGACGAGCGGATCGACGAGCTCCTCGAAGAGCGCGACCAGCGCAGGGTCCACGTCGAGCACGTCGGGCAACGGCGGCGCCGGCGGTCAGCCGCCCTGCATCGACGGTCAGACCGCGCCGTGCGGCTCGAACGTGGGTCAGTGCAAGCAAGGCGTCGCGACGTGCGCGAAGAACGCCTGGGGTCCCTGCGTCGGCGAGATCGGTCCCACGATGGAGGTGTGCAACGGCCTCGACGACAACTGCGACGGCCAGGTGGACGAGGGCTTCGGCCTCGGTCAGGCGTGCGACGGACCGGACACGGACCTCTGCCTCGACGACGTGATGACCTGCAACGGCTGCTCGCTCGGGGCGAACAACCTCGAGACGTGCAACGGCGTCGACGACAACTGCAACGGCATCATCGACGCGGACTGCGACACGGGCGATTGCCAGCCTTCGCTCATGGTCACGAGCTCGATCCCGTCGAACCCGAGCTGCATCGATTTCACGGTGACGATCGGCTCGAGCGGCGTCATCGAGTACCCGTGCGCCGGCGGCATGGTGACGGCCACGCTCGGCGGCATCGCCTTCTCGGGGAGCGTCGCGAACAACTTCGTCTCGCTCGACGGCACGGGCAGCGCGGTCGGACCGGACGGCTGCACCTGGGGCACCCACCATCACATCGGCGGCGTGGTCTCGAGCGGCACGCTGACCTACTCCTACTCGGAGATGGTGACGTTCAAGCCGCCGAACGTGGCCTTCTGCTGGAGCCCCTGCACGGAGACGGGCACCGTCTCCGTCACCTGGAACTGAGCCCGCGCGCGCGACGCGCATCCCGACCGGCGACGATCACGCCGCGGCGCCGCAGCACTTCTTGTACTTCTTCGCCGATCCGCAGAGGCAGAGATCGTTGCGACCGGGCATGCGCGGCGCGAGGCGCGCGAGCTCCTCGGCGCGGGGTCGCTTCGCCTTCCCGAGCGCCCGGCCCCGCTCCTCCGCCTCTTCGAAGCGACCGCAGATCTCCGCGACCTTCGCCGCCGTGAGCGCGCGGCGGGCGTCCGCCTCGAGCCTCCGCGCGAGCTCGTAGTAGCGCGCGCGGTCGTGGTCGCGGTCGACGTGCGGCACCGGCCGAAACCCCACGGGCGCGGGGACCACCGCGTTGCCGCCGACGAAGCCGTACGTGCCGACGTCGCGCGCCGTGTACACCGACCAGTCGATGTCGAAGAGCGCCTCGGACACCGCACCGACCCCCACGAACGCCGTCGCCTCATCGCGATTGAATGGCGACAGAAACTCAGCTTCCTTTCCGAGCGGCAGATCTTCGGGGACGCCGTAGGGCGCGCCCCACGGGATCCCGTAGTTCGCCTTCGTCGTGTCGCCGACGGCGGCGTGGATGGCCTCGTGCACGGCGAAGCCGACGAGGCGCCGATAGATGCACGCCGTGTCGCGCACCGGGATGCCGCGGAAGGTGGGATCGTTGCGCTGCTGCAGCAGGCGGTAGACGCGATCCGCCGCGAGCTCGTACATCGGCTGGTAGCCCCAGCCGCGGATGGCGTCGTCGAAGCGGTACATGGCCTCGATGCTCTTCGTCCGCTCCTCGAGCGTCAGCGTGTGGAAGCAGTCGCACGCGCACGGGTGAGGCTGCGCGAGCGCCTCGACGACCGACTGGAACATGCCGAAGAACGTATCACCCGCGCGGCGGGTGGGCTCAGCCGTCCTTCTTCTTCGACTTCTTGCGCGCCTTCTTCTTCGCGTCGGTCTTGGGGTGCTTCGCCGACGTGTCGTCGGCGGTCGGCTCGGTCGAGACGCGCTCGGCCGAGCTCGTCTTTTCCTCTCGCTTGCTCTCCGCGCGCTTGTCGGCCTCGAGCTTCTTCTGCTCGGGTCCCCCGTAGCAGCAGCGGAAGCCCGTCGAGTAGTCGTGGTAGAGCGCGTCGTGCGCGGTCGTGCGGTACTCGCAGCCGTCGCCGTTGATGTGCGTGTCGAGGTAGTAGCCGCCGCGGAACGTGCCGGCCTTCGTCGCCGTCCACTCGTGGAGGTTGCCGACCATGTCGTAGACTTTGTACGAGCTCTTGCAGTGGCTGAACTTGCCGCTCGGCGCGATGGTGCCGGGCAGCTGGTTGAGCCGCTCGTCGTTCATGTTCTCGCGCGTGTAGACGCTCTGCTCCGGCGGCTGGCCGTTGCCCGGCCCGTAGAGCTTGTTGAAACCGGAGAAGCCCGCGTCGTTGCAGTACCCCTCCTCGTGATCGTCGCCGTACGGGTACTTGGTCGAGTCCTTGCCGCGGCAGGCGGTGAGCCACTCCTCGTCGGTGCAGAGCCGCTTGCCGGCGTTCTCGCAGGCCTCTTCGGCCTCGTCCCGGCTGATGTACGCCTGAGGCACGCGCCCCTTGATGCTGACGGCCTTCACGACGAGGCCCGCGACGGGCTTGAAGGGCGAGTGCTTGCGCGCCGTCTTGAAGCGCCCGCGCTTGCCCTTCGTGCCCTCGACGGTGGAGGCCTCGTAGCGATCGATGCAGTACTTGCCGTCGATCGACGCCATGCCCTCGGGGCAGCTGCCGGCCTCGGCCTCCCGGATGCCGTACTCGCCCTCGGTGAGCGCCTCGCCGCTCGGCATGAACGCGACCGCGAGCGCCACCACCGAGATCGCGACCGCGGCGTGGCGGAGCATCGGCGCACGGAGGACAGCGAGAGCTTGGCTCATGGGTACGGCGGGGCTAGAGGCCAGAAAGAGGCGCCTAGCAGTCCTTGGTACAAACGGCCAAATCGTCGGCAGCGTCAAGCCTCCGAGACCCGAACATGCCCGAATTCGAGAGAGATGAGCCGCTCCGCGGGGCGCCCGACCTCGCCCCGCGGGGCCTGCCCAGCGCGATCTTCAAGGCGACGCCCGACGATTTCGTCGTGGAGGAGCTCGCCGCGTACGAGCCCTCGGGCGCGGGCGAGCACCTCTACGTCACGTTCCGCAAGCGAGGTCTGACGACGCCGGACGCCGTCCGCGCGATCGCGCGCGCGCTCGACGTGGACGAAGGCGGCACGGGCTACGCCGGCATGAAGGACAAGGTCGCGGTCACGACGCAGACGGCGAGCTTCCCGTTCCCGATCGCGCGCGGCGACGGCGCGTCGGCCGCACGAGCGCTGTCGCTCGGCGGCATCGAGATCCTTTCGGCGGCGCGACACGGCAACAAGCTGAAGCCCGGCCACCTGCGCGGCAACCGCTTCCGGATCGCGCTGAGGGGGCTCTCCGAGAGCGACGCGCGCGACACGGCGAAGCGCCTCGAGGAGGTCGGCGCGCGCGGCGTGCCCAACGCGTTCGGCCCGCAGCGCTTCGGACGCGACGGCGACAACCCCGAGCGCGCCCTCGCGTGGCTCCAAGGCAAGTCGCGCGGCCCGCGCGACAAGCGCGACCAACGGATGCTCTATTCATCACTTCAATCAGTGATGTTCAACGAGGTGCTCGCGGCGCGCGTCTCGGACGGCTCGTGGTGCCGAATCCTGCTCGGCGACCTCGCCAAGAAGCGCGAGGGCGCGCTCTTCCTGGTCGGCGAGGCGGACCTCGCGGACGCGCAGAATCGAGCCGAAACCGGGGCGATTTCACCCACGGGTCCGCTCTTCGGCGCGTCGATGCGCTGGCCGGAGGGCGACGTGCGCGCACGCGAGGAGCGCGTCCTCGCGGCGTGGGGTCTCGATGAAGGTCGCCTCATCGCGGCGCGCCACCTGGGTGAAGGGACGCGCAGGGCGCTCCGGCTCGAGGTCGACGAGCTCTCGACTTTGCAGAAGCCTGACGGTGTCGAGGTCTCTTTTGTGCTACCGAAGGGGGGTTACGCGACGACGGTGCTCGCGCAAGTGTGCACGCTCGAGCAAGATCGCTCGGACGCGCTCCCTCGAGGCGAAGGTCGAGCCCCCGAAGAGCGAACAGCGGAATAGCGAACGGCCATGGTGAGCTCTTGCGACGCGTGTGGCGAAGAGCTGCCCGCGGGTGGCATCGAGGGCGAGATCGGGTTAACCGCAACGGGCGGTCCCACGTAGCACGGTCCAGCGAAGCGAAGTCGAAGCCGCGGCGAAAAGAACCCGCGGGAGAACGAAAGGCTCCGAGCGAGATGAAACTGGTCGAGTGGATCTATCGCGTGCTGGTCTCCACCGGATCGGCGTGGGTCATGTGGGTCATGATCGTGCTGAGCATCCTGTCGGTCGCGATCATCCTCGAGCGCGCCTGGTTCTTCCTCTCGCTCCGCGACGACGTCGGGACGCTCGCGAAGGAGCTCACGCGCACGCTCGAGACCTCGCTCGAGGCGGCGCAGAAGCGCATGAGCGCGTCACCCTCCGCGGAGGCGGCCGTCGTCCTCGCGGGGCTCGAGATGGCGCACCGCGGACCCGAGGCCGCCGAGGAGGCGATGAACGGCGCGGCGGCGATCCAACGGATGAAGCTCGAGAAGCGCCTCGCCTTCCTCGGCACGCTCGGCAACAACGCGCCGTTCATCGGCCTCTTCGGCACGGTCATCGGCGTCATGATCGCGTTCGGCAAGCTCGGCGCCGAGCAGGGAACCGCGCAAGGCGCGGCGCAGGTGGCGTCGAAGGACGTCATGCTCGGCATCTCCGAGGCGCTCGTCGCGACCGCGGTCGGCATCTTCGTCGCCATCCCGGCCGTCGCCGCCAACAACACGTTCCAGCGCATGACCAAGGCGACGCTCGCCAACACCGAGGCGCTCTCGCGCACCTTGCTCGCCTTCCTGAAGAGCGATCCGTCGTTCCGACTGCCGGTCGCGCGCGAGCGCGAGTCGAGCGGCGCCGAGGTGCGAAACCGCCGCGTCGACGACCGGAAGAGCGACGAGAAGAAGGCTGACGAGAAGCCCGCGAAGGGCGACAAGGCGTCGAAGAAGCGCGAGGCCGAGGAGTCGAGCGCCGAGGAGGAGAGCTGATGGCCGGCGGCGCTCGCGACGAGGACGACGGCCTCATCTCCGGCATCAACGTCACGCCGCTCGTCGACATCTGCCTCGTGCTGCTCATCATCATGATGGTGACGGCGCGCGTCATCGTCTCGCAGTCGGTGCAGCTCGATCTGCCGAAGGCGGCGAAGGGCAAGGACCAGCAGGTGGTGTTCGGCGTCGATCTGGCGCCGAACGGCGACGTGTACGTCGACGGCAAGAAGGTCGAGGCGATCGAGAAGGTGCTCCCGATGGCGAAGGAAGCGCTCTCGAAGGATCCGGAGATCCGCGTCAACATCCGCGCCGACGCGACGGTGCAGCACGGCCGCGTGATGCGCGTGGTCGACCTGCTCAAGCAAGCGGGCATCGCGCGCATCGCGTTCGGCGTGACGCCGACGGCCGCCGAGCCGGGCGCGGTGAAAGAACCTTCGGGCAAGTAGAACCCGAGGCGCTTCGAAGCGTCTCTCATGGATGGACCCCTCACGGTAGCGACGACGTGAACACCACCCCCGAGACCCAGACCGAGCCGACGAGCGAGCGCGCCCCGCGGCGTCCGCGCGCCTCGGCCGAGGAGGGGGCGTCGAGCGGGGACGAGGGCGCCGCGCCCGGCGGTCGGGGAGCGAACGGAGCGCGAGCGACGCACGACACGCCCGTGTCGGCGCACCCGTCCGAGGCGCGCGTCGGCGGCCGCGCCGAGGGGCACACCGCGCTCGGGCCGGTGCTCGATCTCGGGCGCGACACGGTCCGCGTGGGGCTCGTCCTCGGCGCGATCCTCGCGCTCATCCCGCACGCGTACGCGTCGGTGCGCTCGCAGGTCGCGCTGCTCGACATGCTGCACTGGGTCCAGGAGAGCCGCGGCCCCATCCACGACTACTTCTGGACGATGTACGAAATCGACGTGCCGAAGGCGCCTCCGACGACGAAGGAGGAGCCGCCTCCCCCGCCGCCGGAGCCGCTGCCGCCCGAGCCCGCCGCGCCGCCGCCGCCGAAGGCGAACGAGGATCCTTACAAGGACGCGCCGCCGCCGCAGGCGCCGGCCCCCGCGAAGGCCGACGACATTTACAACGCGAAGGACGACGGTCAGGAGCCGCTCGACTTCGGCAAGATGGTCGACAACGACGGCGCGCGAGGCGCCGGCTACGGCGCACAGAGCAGCGCCGGGCAGGGCACGACGCCGGTCACGTCGAAGGCCGCGCGTCCCGACGGCACCCCCGGCGGCACCGGCACCGGCACCGCGCCCGCCGCCGCCCCCCCGACGCCCGACCGCTCGCGCCCCCCCACCCTCGTCGGCTCCACGTCGTGGAACTGCCCGTTCCCGGCCGAGGCGGACGCCGAGGGCCGCGACAGCGCGGTCGCGACCATCATCGTGAAGGTCCGGCCCGACGGCTCCCCCGAGAGCGTCAGCGTCGTGAGCGATCCAGGCTCGGGCTTCGGCCGCGCTGCGCGCTCGTGCGCCCTCACGCGGCGCTATCAACCCGGGCTCGATCGCGACGGCAACGCGACCACGGCGTCGACCCCGCCCATCCGCGTTCGCTTCTCGCGCTGAGCGCCGACGGCGATCGTGGCCGGATTCTCGCGAGCGCGAGGGCAGTTGGGTATGCTCATCGCGGCGTGGACATCAACGAGCGCATCGACAGACTCAGCAAGGTCGCCCTGTTCAAAGGGCTGACGCGGCCCGCGCTCGAGATCATCAGCCGCATCGTCACCGAAGAGGGACACGGCCTCGGCACCAAGATCTTCGGGCACGGATCGCCCGGCGACAAGCTCTACATCATCCTCGAGGGCCGCGTGCGCATCAGCCGGGACGTCCCCGGGATCGGCGAGGAGGCCCTCGCGATCCTCGGCCCAGGCGCGGTCTTCGGCGAGATGGCGCTCATCGACTCGGAGCCGCGGAGCGCGGACGCGCGGGTGCACGAGCGCGTGCGGATGCTCGTCATCTCACGTGATGCATTCGAAGACCTTTTGTTCTTGCATAAGGATCTCGCTTACGAGGTGCTCTGGAGCACCGTGCGCATGCTCACGCAGCGCCTGCGCGAGACGAACGACAAGCTCACCTTCCTCTCGGTGACCGGGAAGTTCGAGTAGACCGCGTGCGCGACGCCACGAGCCTCCTCGCCGCGGCCTCCGCCCTCTCTCTGTGGGTCGCGGCGTGCGGCCCCGTGGCGACCAACGATCTGCACTCGGCGCCGCCGCTCCCCCCGCTCCCCGACGCGAGCGCGAGCGCGAGCACGACCCCGGAGACGCCGCCCCCGGCGCCGATCGTGCGCCCCGCCGGCGAGAAGAACACGAGCGTCGCCGCCTCGGTCATGGGCCGCGAGCTCGCGAAGATCGGGATCGATCCGGCGAAGCCGCCCAAGCTCGGCGCCATGACGCCGGAGCAGAAGAAGGCGATCATGCCGCTCTTCGCGCGAGCGCTCGGCTACGAACGACCCGGCGATCCTGGCTGCACCGGCTGTCACCGCGCGGGAGACTACCGCGCCGAGACGCGCCAGAAGGCCATCGCTCGGCAGATGTACGATCGCTTCTCGGTCGACTTCGAGGTGTTCCTCGGCTCCGAGTGGGCCGACGCGCGCGGCGCGGAGCCGCCGCTCGTCTTCTGCGACAGCTGCCACGCGAGCGCGCCGAAGACGCTCGACCGCGGCGAAACCACCGAAGTCCGCGCCTTCATGCAGGCCGAGTACGTGGGGAAGCTTTCGCGTCGCGATCAGAAGGCCACCGACTGCGCGACCTGCCACGGCGAGGAGCTCGAGCTGTCGATCTTCGATCGCGTCTGGAAGGTGCCGCGCTAGCGCACGCTGAGGCGCGCCCCGTCGCGAACGGCGTCGGGTGGGTGAATCACGACGACGTCACCGGGTCCGAGGCCCTCGTCCACGATGGCCTGACGGCCGTCGTTGCGGCCGAGCTTCACCGCTCTCTTCTTCGCGATCCCTCCCTCCGCGGCGAAGACGGCGAAGCCCTGCCCGTCGCGGAACAGCGCGCTCGAGGGGACGATCGCCGCGTCGTCGAGGCGATAGATGACGACCTTGCCGACCACGCCGTAGCCGTCGCCGAGCGCCTTCCAGTCCGCCGGCGGCGAGAGGATGTCCACGATGACGTCGACCCGCTGCTCCTCGACGCCCAGCGCGGAGACCTTCGTGCGCGCCGCCGGCTCGACGAGCCTCACGCGGCCGTCGAGCGACGACGGGCCTCCCCAGTCCTCGATCGAGACACGCGCCCCAGCGGTCATGCGCGTGGCGTCCGAGCTGAGGACGTCGAGCACGACCTCGAGCGCGTCGGGGTCCGCGAGCTCGAGGATGGGCTCACCGGGGGCGACGACCCCCTCGCTCTCCCGCGCGACTCGGATGACCCGGCCCTTGGCCGGGGCGCGCACGGTGAACTGCGGCTGGTCGCCCTCCTTGGCGCTCGCCGTCGCGAGGGCCGCGCGAGCGGTCTCGCGGTCGAGCGCGAGGA
>CAYYKK010000030.1:0-25290 GCA_964467935.1 uncultured Polyangiaceae bacterium | reverse complement strand
CGGCGACGTGGGCGCCGAGCTTGGTGGCCTCGAGATCCTTCTGCGCGGTCCGCGCGGAGAGCTCGGCGCGATCGAGATCGCCCTTCGGGATGGCGCCGCTCGACGCGAGCGCCCGCGCCTTGTCGAGCTCGCTCTTCGCGTACTTGTCGGCGGCGTCGGCCCGCTCGACCTCGGCCTTGGTCCGGAGGAGCGCCGCCTCGGCGGCCCCGACGCGCGCCTCGAGCTCGGCGCGGGCCCGCGCGTCGAGGAGCGCGGGTGAGAGCGGCGAGATCGCGACGATCGACGCGCCTTCCTCGAGGAGATCGCCGACGTGCACGGTGAGGCGCGCCATCTTTCCCCCGAGCGGCGACGCGACGACGTAGCGCTCCCGCACCCGCGTCTTGCCTTCCGCCTCGATCGTCTCGACGAACGTCCGCCGCTCGACCTTCGCGGTGTCCACCATCACCGGCTGCGCGCGGAACGATGCCGCGATCGCGCCCACGATGGCGAGCACGACGACGATCCCGATGATTCGCTTGACCCATTTCACGTTCAGTCCCTCGTCTTCAGCACGCCCACGAGATCGAGCTTGTCGAGCCTTCGCCGCACGACCAACGCGCTCGCCAGCGCGGCGACGAGCACCACGAGCGAGGCAGCGGAGTAGGTCGCCGACGTCACCACCACCGGCACGGAGAACGCGTCCGGCACCATGGCCCCGGTGAGGCCCACCGCGCCGAGGTAGCCGAGCAGGAGCCCTGGGGGCACGCCCGCGACGACCGGCACGAAGAGCTCGCCGAGCAGCATCGCCGAGACCTCGCCGCGCGTGAAGCCGAGCACGCGCAGGCTCGCCAGCTCGCGCTCCCGCTCCGTGAAGAGGATGCGCGCGCCGTTGTAGACCACGCCGACCACGAGCACCGACGCGAAGACCGTCAGGAAGAAGGTCATCATCAGCATGCTCTGCGCGGTCTCGCGGCGAAAGCCGGCGAGCGCGACGCGCTTCAACGTGACGCCGGCGACGCCGGGCAGGCGCCGAATCTCGCGCACGGCTTCCGACTCGCGCGAAGGATCGATCCGTACGAAGGCGCCCGAGACGGTCTGCCCTTCTCCGAGCAGTCGCTGCAGCGAGGAGAGCTCCATGTACGCCTGGTTGCCGAAGAGCTCCTCGACGACCCCGGCCACGGCCACGCGATGCTTGCGACGCAGGCCCTGGAGCTCCTCGAGCTCGACCTCGTCGCCGGCGCGCACCTCGAGCCGCTCGGCGAGCCTCCGCCCGAGCAGGAGCCCGCGCTCGGGGAGCGCGACCGGGCGCAACGACGCGTCGAGCAGGACGTGGAGCGAGCTCGCCGCTCGGAAGCCGAGCGTCGCGGTGCGTCGAGCGTGGTGCCCCGCGCGGAGCACGCACGGCACGGCGTCGAACGTCTCGACCTCGGCGATCCCCGGGACGTGCTCGAGCTCGAGCCGCGCCGATCTGGGCATCGCCTTCGTGAAGGTGAGGGTCGCGTCCTCGTGCTGCGCGAGGTTGAACTGCACGGCCATCGCGAAGTCGATCGCGCCGCCCCAGAACGCGCCGATCACGAAGATCGCGCAAGCGAGCGAGATGCCCAGCGTGCTCAGCGCGGTGCGCAGCGGCCTCCGCTCGATGTCGCGCAGGACGATCCGCGCGCGCGACGAGAGCAGCGCGCCGAGCCCGATCCGCTCGACGAGCGTGCGTCGGTACGTCGGTGGCGCGGGGGGCTGCATCGCCTGCGCGGGCGACAGGGACGTGGCGCCGCGCACGCCGCCGACGGTCCCCGAGACCGCCGCGAGCAAGGTCACGAGCACGGCCACGGCGATGATCCAAGGGTCGAAGCGGTAGGGCAGCGAGGGGAAGCGGAAGTACGTCGAGTAGAGCGCCGTCATCCCGTGGCCGAGCCAGAAGCCGAAGACGCCGCCGAGGATCGAGCCGAAGAGGACGACCAACGCGACGAGCTCGAGGTAGTGCAGCGCGACCTTGAAGCTCGAATAGCCGAGCGCCTTCAGCGTCGCGATGTGGGTCCGCTCGGTACCGATCAACCTGCCGAGCACCACGTTCACGAGGAACGCCGCGACGGCGAGGAAGATCGCGGGGATCGCCGTGGCCATGAGCTCGAGCTGCTTCAGCTCGTTCTTGATCATCGCGTACGACGCCTGATCGTCGCGACCGTTCGCGCCGAGGCCCCCGTAGGGTGCGAGGACCCGATCGACGGCGTCGAGCACGCGACGCGGCTCCGCGCCCGGCCCCAACGTGATCACCACGTCGTCGAACGCGTTCGTGAGCCCGAAGGCCGCGCCGAGCTCGTCGCGGTCCATCCAGAGGATGGCGTAGTGGAAGTCGTCGGGGATGAACTCGCCGGGCCGGAGGATGTAGACGTGCTCCGGCGACGACGCGAGGCCGACGACCGTGAGCTCCTGTCGTCGACCGTCGAGCGTGGCGACGAGCGGATCGCCCGGATGCAAGCGGTGGAGCGCGGCGAAGCTCTGGCTGACGACGACCTCGTGCCGCCCCCCCGGAGAGGCGAGGCGCCCTTCGCGGAGATGCAGGGCGCTCACCGCCTTCTCCCCGCCGGGCGTGAGCGACACGATGTGCGCCGTCACGGGCTCGTCCACCCCGGGCAGATCGAGCGTGACCTCGCCCACGACGCGCGTGGCCACCTCGGTGACGCCGGGGATCTCCCTCAACTTCGGCTCGATCGAGCGAGGCGCGCGGACGAGCGAGGCGAACACGTCGCCGAGCCGCGACTCGGCGTAGTAGTCGCGCTGCGTGGCGAGGAGCGACACGTACGTCGTCATCATCGAGACGAACGTCCCGATGCCGCTCGCCATCACGAGCGCGATGCTGAGCGCCTGCGCGCGGAGGCGCCACGCGTCGCGCAAGAGCTTCCGATCGAGCGCCTTCACCAGCGGAGATCCTCCGGAGAGAGGCGGCGCTCGTTCGTCTCGACGGACGCGACCACACCGTCGCTGAAGCGCAGCACACGGTCGGCCATGCCTGCGATGGCGGCGTTGTGCGTGATGACGGCGACCGTGGTGTCGAGCTCGCGGTTCACGCGCGCGATGACCTCGAGCACGAGCTTGCCGGTCGCGTAGTCGAGCGCGCCCGTCGGCTCGTCGCAGAGCAGCAGATCGGGGCGCTTGGAGACCGCGCGCGCGATCGCGACGCGCTGCTGCTCTCCCCCGGACATCTGCGAGGGGAAGTGATCCATGCGCGAGCCGAGGCCGACGAGCGCGAGCGCTTCCTCGGGAGACATCGGTCGCGCGGCGATGTCGGTGACGAGCGCGACGTTCTCGCGCGCGGTGAGGCTCGGTACGAGGTTGTAGAACTGGAAGACGAACCCCACGTGCTCACGCCGATACCTCGTGAGCGCTCGATCGTCGGCCTTGGAGAGATCGTGATCGCGGTAGAGGAGCGAGCCGGACGTGGGCGCGTCGAGGCCACCGAGCAGGTTGAGGAGCGTCGACTTGCCGCTCCCCGACGGTCCGAGCAGGACGACGAACTCACCGGCGCGGAGATCGATGTCGACGCCTCGCAGCGCCTTCACCTCGACGGCGCCGACCCCGTACGTCTTCGTCAGACCCCTCGCGACGAGCACCGGCTCGGACACGCTCACTCCTCCTCTCGGCGGCGCGGCCGGCGTCGGACGCGCGGTCCGAAGCTAGCCGCATTTGCGCGGCTCACAAGGGTCCGATCGGGTTCCCCTACGTCCGCTGCGGAGCGAAAACCCGCGCGCCGCGCGCGGGCCCCAGTGCCTCATGGCGACCGCAACGGAACACTGCTACTACCGCCGCATGTGCGGTGTGTTCGGCATCTACGGTCACCCGGAGGCCGCCAAGATCACCTACCTCGGGCTCCACGCGCTCCAGCACCGCGGCCAGGAGTCCGCGGGCATCGCCACGAGCGACGGCGCGCAGCTCTTCCTGCACAGGACGATGGGCCAGGTCCAGGCCGGCTTCTCGGACCGCGAGATCGCGGGGCTCCACGGCGCCGCGGCGATCGGCCACGTGCGGTACTCCACGGCGGGTGGCTCGCACATCAAGAACGCCCAGCCGCTCGCCGTCGACTACGCGCGCGGCTCGGTCGCTCTCGCCCACAACGGCAACCTCACGAACCACGAGGCGCTGCGGAGCGAGCTCGAGGCCAAGGGATCCATCTTCCAGAGCTCGAGCGACACGGAGACCATCGTCCACCTCATCGCGCGCAGCCAGGAGGTCGCCATCGAGGACCGCGTCGCGGACGCGCTCCGCAAGGTCGAGGGCGCGTACTCGCTCGTGCTCCTCACGGAGAAGAAGCTCATCGCGGTGCGCGATCCGAGCGGCATCCGCCCCCTGGTGCTCGGGACGATGCGCCGCGACGAGCGCGACTTCCCCGTCATCGCGAGCGAGCCGACGAGCTTCGAGCTCATCGGCGCCGAGCTCGTCCGAGACGTCGATCCGGGCGAGATGATCATCGTCGACGAGGGGTCCACGCGCTCGACGCGCCCCTTCGACGCGAAGCCGCGGGCCATGTGCCTCTTCGAGTACGTCTACTTCGCGCGCCCCGACTCGGCGTTGGAGAGCGCGAGCGTGTACGAGGTGCGCAAGGAGCTCGGGCGGAGGCTCGCCGACGAGCACCCCCTCCCCCCTTCGGCCGACGGCGACGACCGCGGCATCGTCATCCCCGTCCCCGACTCGGGGTTGCCGGCCGCCATCGGCTTCGCCGAGCGCTCCGCGCTGCCGTTCGAGATGGGGCTCATCCGCAGCCACTACATCGGCCGGACCTTCATCGAGCCCGAGGACACGATCCGCCACTTCGGCGTTCGCCTGAAGCTGAACCCGAACCGCGCGGCGCTCGCCGGCCGACGCGTCATCGTCGTCGACGACTCGATCGTCCGCGGCACGACGAGCCGGAAGATCGTGAAGATGCTGCGCGACGCGGGGGCGCGCGAGGTGCACGTGCGCGTCTCGAGCCCGCCGACGAAGTGGCCTTGCTACTACGGCATCAACACGCCGACGCGCGACGAGCTCATCGCCTCGTCGCAGGACGAGCAGCAGATCGCCTCCTACCTCGAGGCCGACAGCGTGGGTTACCTGTCGCTCCCGAGCCTCGCGCGGGCCGTGCGCCACGTCGAGCACCTCGGCGCGACCTCCCCCCGCGCGGGCGCTCCACTCCCCGAGAGCGAGAGCGCCTCGCCCCTCTACGGCTACTGTCACGCGTGCTTCTCGGGCGAGTACCCGGTATCCATCTCGCGCAACCCGTCGACGCGACTCCGGCTGGTGAGCGGCTGAGACCTCCGACAGAGCCATGAAGGATCCCCTCGAGCAAGTCGACAGCCGCGTCTCGGTGTACGAGGTGAGCCCGCGCGACGGCCTCCAGAACGAGGCGGTCCTCGTGCCCATCGAGGGCAAGAAGCGGCTCATCGAGGCGCTCACCTCCGCCGGTCTCCGGCGCGTCGAGGTGACGAGCTTCGTCTCGCCGAAGTGGGTGCCGCAGCTCGCCGACGCGGTGGAGCTCTGTCAGTCCCTCGTCGTCCCCGACGGAACGACCTTCAGCGCGCTCGTGCCGAACGCCCGCGGGCTCGAGCGCGCGCTCTCGGTGAAGCTCCCCGAGATCGCGGTCTTTCTCTCGGCGAGCGAGTCGCACAACAAGATGAACGTGAACAAGTCGGTCGCCGCGACGCTCGACGTGTTCAAGGAGATCGTGCCACCGGCGCTCGACGCCGGCGTGCGGGTGCGCGCCTACGTGTCCACCGTGTGGGGCTGCCCGTACGAGGGCGACGTGAGCGTGGACGCCTCCGTCGCGATCGCGAAGCGCCTCGTCGAGATGGGCTGCTACCAAGTCTCGCTCGGCGACACGATCGGCGTGGGCACGCCGAAGAAGACGCGCGAGATCGTCACGCGCATGCTCGGTGAGCTGTCGGTCGAGCAGATCGCGCTCCACTTTCACGACACGCGCGGCACGGCGCTCGCCAACGTGCTCATGGGCCTCGAGCTCGGCGTGCGCCACTTCGACGCGTCCGTCGGCGGCGTCGGCGGCTGCCCCTACGCCCCCGGCGCCTCCGGCAACCTCGCCACGGAGGATCTCGTGTTCATGCTCGACGGCATGGGCGTCGAGACGGGCATCGACCTCGACAAGCTCATCGAGGCGGGCAACGTCGCCGAGCAGGTGCTCGGGCGGCCGCTGCCCGGGAAGGTGCATCGCGCGGGCGCGTTCCGGAAGCGCGCGCTCTGACGTCGACCGGCGCCGACTTCGCTCACGCGGGCTTCGAGTATCCCATCCACCGGTAGACGATGCGGCCGACGAGCTCGCGGATCGCGCGCGTGCTCGCCTCGAGGTTCGTCGATCGAGGCAAGAGACCACCCGTGGTGAGCGCGGGATCGTAGGATCGAAAGTCGGCGGGCGCCGTGGCGACGTCGAGCCCGACGGCCCGAAAACAGCCCTCTGCGCGGGCCATGTGGTAGGCGCTCGTCACGAGGACCAGCGACGCGAGGTGGTGCTCGCGCGCGACGTCGGCCGAGTAGAGCGCGTTCTGTCGCGTGTTCATCGCCCTCGGCTCGACGAGGATCCGGTCGGCCGAGATGCCCCAGCCGACGAGCTCGTTCTTGAGCAGCTCGGCCTCGACCACCGTCGCGTCGTGGGTCGACGGTCCGCCCGACACGATCGCCATGCGGGCTCGGCCCGAGCGAAGGAGGTTGAACGTGACGAAGAGCCGCTCGATGTGATCGTTGTACGAGGTGGCCTCTCGCCCCGTCGTCGCGTCGTCCTCGACCATCCCGCCGAGGAGCACGACGGCGTCGTACGTGACGTCGGGGCGCGTCGTGTCGCGCGCGGAGGACTCGAGGTAGCCGACGAGCCGGTTCGCGACGGGGGCGAGGGAGAAGAAGAGGATGAGGCCGATGCCCGTCGCGCCGAGCGCGCGATCACGCTGCGCGTTTCGCGGCCGCTTGATGCGCCAAGGCAGCGCGAGGGCGATGAGGCAGAGGCCCCACGTCAGCGGCATCAAGAGGACGTCGAGGATCTTCGAGAGGACGAAGAACACCCGAAGCTCACGGGGTCGTGCCGGCCACGCAGCCGAGCCGCGTGAACCACACTTGCTGTTCCCCCGTGCGATCGTCGCGGAAGAGGACGCCGACGTCGCCGTCCTTCCCGAACGAGGCGTGCGGGTAGATGCTGTCGCCCGGCGCGTTCGTCAGACGGAGCTCCGACGACACCGAGCTCAGCTGGTTGTCGAACACGTGCGAGTAGAGCTCGTAGCCCTGGTTTTGATCGCGGTCGTCCGCGTAGAGGAGCAGCACGCGATCGCCGAGGGCGCGCATGAACGGGTAGCGCGAATGGTGCGTGCCCGGCGACGTGACGGCCTTGGTCGGCACGATGACGTTGCCCTGCAGATCGACCGCGGTCGCGTAGATCGCCGCCGGCGTGGCCGCCTTCTCGAACCACGAGATGATGTAGCGATCGTGGTTGAAGACGACCGTCGGGTAGACCGCCCCCTGGGCGCCGTCGGTCAGATCGAGCGGCTTGCCGATCGGCTGCAGATCGAAGTCGAAGACCTGGAAGCGGAGGAAGTGATGGGAGGCATCGCCCCGCGCCCACACGACCCCGATGCCCTGCGACGTCGCCGCGACGATCGGCGCCTCGTTCGGGAAATCGCTCATGATGGTGTCGGTCATCTTCACGTCGCCCTTCACGACGGTCCCGTCGAGGCCGATGATCGAGCCGAAGATGTTGAAGGGGCCGAGGCGATCGTCCTGCCACACGACGACGAAATTCTGCCCCGTGAAGCCGATGTCTTGGTTGATCGCGAACTCGTTCGTCGTGTGGCTGAGCTTGACGTTCGGGAGGAACTTCTTGCCGTTCTCGTCGGTCTCGCTGAAGTAGATTTGATAGAAGCCGTCGTAGCGCGCCTCCCACGCGATGCCGTAGCGATCGCCGGTCCACACGAGCGAGCCGCCGAACGAGTCGGCCGAGAAGCTCGGATCGAACAGCTGCGGCCCGGGCGGGAGCTTGTCGCCCGTGGGCGAGAGCATGGTCGTGAGCATGTTCGCGCCGCCGTCCGCGGTCGACTCGGTGTAGGCGGCGAAGTAGTTCATCCCGTTCCACACCGCGCTGCCCGGCGACGCGGTCGCGTGGACGGAGATCTGCGTCGGCTGGGCCTGGAGCGGGACGAAGGTCGCGTTGTCGTCGACGATGCCGTTGCAGTCGTTGTCGACGCCGTCGCAGACCTCCTTGTTGCCCGGGAACGCGTTCGGGTTGGTGTCGTCGCAGTCGTCGCCGCACGAGCCGCAGTCGCCCGCTTGATGTCCCTGGAGCGGGCCGTTGTGACCGTCCTTGTCGAGGTCGACGGTCGCGGGCTTGTAGTCGCACGCGCCGGTGTCGGGCAGGCACGCGTCGATGGTGCAGGGGTTGCCGTCGTCGCAGTTGGTGGCCGCGGCCTCCACGCAGTGCCCGCTCGCGCCGACGGTGAGCGCCTGCCCACCGGTCGCGCTCGATCCGCCGTTCGCGCTGGATCCGCCGGTGCCCGCGGCGCCGCCAGCGCCAGCCGTCCCGGTGCTCGATCCGCAGTTCTTGCCGGTCCGGCTGCACTCGTCGCACACGCCGGTGCCCGTGCTCGCGCTCGAGCTCGACGTCGTCGCGCCGCTGCCACCCGCGCCGCCCTCCCCCGCGTCGAAGACGCAGTGGACGTGCCGGCACTTGTCGGCGAACCCGTCGCAGTCCGCGTCGACGACGCACTTCGGCAGCGGCGGCGCCGGCGGAGGGATCTCGAGCGAGCTGCGCGCGCCGCACGACGCCGACGCGAAGGTCGAGCCGATCATCGCGATGCCGAGGAGAGCGAGGGACGAAGAGAGCGCGCGCATGGTTCGATCTTTCTCGTTCGCTCCGCTAGAGGCAGCCGCCGAAGCCTTCGACGTCGATGGGCTCGCACACGAGGCCCGACGGGCAGCCGCTCGGCCCGGTGAGCGGGCAGAGCTGCACGCACTGCGTGCCCGATCCGGTGACGACGCACGCGAGGCCGGCGCCGCACGACTGCGCGCCCTGACACTCGTCCCCCTGCTGGCCGCTTCCCGCGGGGAGACAGATCGATCCGTAGACCTCTTGGCCGCACGGATCGGTGGGGTACTGCACGTAGATGTAACAACCCTCGCCGGACTGACAGTCGCCGTTGCCCTGGTGGTAGGGATCGCAGGCGTAGTCCTGCACCGGAGGCGGCTTCGTCGGACACGTCGGCTCGACGTAGTCGGGGAACGCGTCCTTGCCGCCGTCCTTGTGCGTGCCCGCCGACGACGAGCCGTTCTGCGCGCTCGCCCCGCCGGCGCCGCCTCCGCCGCCGCTCCCCGGCGGGACGACGACGTTGTTGCTGCACGCCGCGAACGACGCGCCGATGATCGTCGGCAGCACGGCGACCGCAGAAGCGAAGGCGAAGGACCGGAACCGCATGACGGTCGAGTCTACTCGCTTTGTCCCGAGCGGGCACCGAACGCGCTCGGATTTGAGCGGTTTTGAAACCCGAGCTTCGCGTTCGTGCCGCGAGAAATCGCGAAGGTTCTCTCACGCGAAGGACAAGAGAACCCGGTCGCGTGCGCTCACTTCTTCGGCGCGGCCGACGTCGCTGCCTTCGCGCTCGGCGCGGCGCTCGCGGAGGGCGCGGCGCTGCCGGGAGCTGCCGCCGACGCGCTCGCCGAGCCGGCGGGCTCCGCGCCGTCGCCGCGCGAGATCGTGATCTTCTTGATGACCGGCGGCTTCACCGCGTGGTCGCCGCGCACGGGGCTCGACGCGAGCGCGTGGATCGTGTCGATCGGGCTGCACTCACCGAAGATCGTGTAGCCCTTGTCGAGGTGCGGCGCGGCGTCGTCGGTGATGAAGAACTGCTTCGAGTTGGTGTTCGCGCGTCGGTTGGCCATGCAGGGCAGGCCCGCGCGGTCGTGCTTCGCGCGGTCCCAGATCGCGTCGGGGATCGTGTAGCCGGTCTCCTCGGCGCCGTTCATGCTGCCGCCTTGGATCATGAAGCCCTTCACGATGCGGTGGAACACCGTGCCGTCGTAGGCGGGCTTCTTCGCCCACTCGCTGCCGTCCCAGAACGGGCGCACGCCCCGCGCGAGGCCGACGAAGTTCGCGACGGTGACGGGCGCCTTGTCCGCGTAGAGCTTGCAGGTGAGCTCGCCGCCGTCCGTCTCGATCTTCGCGACGAGATCGCCCTTTCCGCCGAGGTCCTTCGTGGCCTCGTCGAGCGTGAACTTGCCACCCGCCGGATCGGCCGACGTGGGCGGCGACCAGGGCTTCGCCGCCGGCGGCGGCGGCGCGGGGGGGATCGTCCCGGCGGACGTCGCCGCGTTCGACTGCGCGGGCGGATCCGGCGTGGGCTCGGGCGTCGGCTTGTCGCAGCCGGCCCCGAGCGCGGGGAGAACGAACAGCGGGAGCAGCAGGGTGAGCTTGTGCGAGAGGTCGTTCACGTCCCCGGCTTGCAGGAGCGGCGCGCGAGGGTCAAGCGGATTGCCGCGAGCGCGATCCGCGGGCGCCGCGCCGAGCTCAGTTGATCTGGCTCGGCCGCGGAGCTTCCATCGACGTCGGCGCGTCGGACGCCGGGCGATCGTCGTCGTCGCCGAAGCCCATCGCGGCCTCGGCGTGCTCGACGATGAGGGCGAGATCGGTGAGCGGGATGTTCTCGGCGATGCGCTCGGGCGTCGCGATCGCGAGCTCGTGACGCGCCGTGAACGGCTCGCGCGGGCGAGATCGCTCGTGCTTGATGCGCGCTTGATCGATCTCCACGCGGAGATCGAACGGGATCCGCGCCTGCCACACGGCGCTGTGGATCGCGCCGCGCACGTCGAGCGCGCTGAGGATGGCCTTGCGATGGATCCCGTCGACGCTCGAACGGTCGGCGGTGAGCGCGCGGATGAGCCACGCCGCGAGCTTCTGGTGCTCGGGCGAGCTCTCCTCCCAGGGCATGCGCTCGCAGAAGGCGCGCCAGAATTCGTCCGCCGGGCCGTAGACGACCATGTCGACCGGATCGAACGCCTCCTCGAGCGCGTCGACCTCGACGTCGCCGTTGTCGACGACCGCGTCGATGAGCGACGCCTGCTCGTCGGGCCAGAAGCGACGCGCGGCCTTCGGCGGGAGCCCGGTGAGCTTGCTCGTGATGATTTGGCGCAGATCGGGGCGCTGCTTCAACCAGCGCATGCGCGCGGTCGCGGGCCAGAGATCGCGCGCGATGGCGGGCGTCCACCAGGCGAGCTCGAGCGAGCGGAGCTTCGTGATGAGCTCGGCCACGATCTGGAGCGGCGGGTTCTGCGCGAGGTGAGCGCGGGCTTCGCGTCGCAAGACTTCGTCGTCGCGCTCCTCGACCTCGGCGTGAGTGAGCGCCCGCTGGGCGTTGAGAGACATGGTTCCTCCTCGGGGTTGGAGAGGCCCGTTGCAAGGCCCCGACCAACGCGGATCGACCTCGTTCGCTGGGCATTCGTGCCCTGGCGACGAGTCAACGCGCTGACGCTCGTCGGCTCCTTGGCGCCGTCGTCGGCGCCGGGCCTTCGGATCAGGGGCGATGCACGTGACCGAGCACGGAGGCGCGCTTCGCGCCCGTGACGCGCGCGAGGGACGAAGGGAGCCCCGCGAGCGTCCGCGCGGCGATGAGCGCCATCGCCGCCGGCTCGTGGTGGTCGGGCAAGAGGACGCCCCGGTCGACCACGCGCACCTCGGCGCTCGGGACGCTCTCGCGGACGAAGCGCTGGAGCGTGGGGTTCTTCGCGCCGCCGCCGGTGAGCACGATCTCGCGCGGAGAGAACCTCGCCCGCTCGAGCGCGATCGCCACGCACCGCGCGGTCGCCGCGTGGAGGCTCGCCATCACGTCGCGGGCCGGCGCGTCCGCGTGGCTCGCGAGCAGCGGGCCGTGGAACGTGGCGCCGAAGTCTTCGCGCCCGGTCGACTTCGGCGGCGAGGCCGCGACGAACGGGTGCGAGGTGACCCGCTCGACGAGCGCCGGGATCGGGACGCCCCCGTCGCTGAGGGTCCCGTCGACGTCGCACGCCGCCGCGCCGCGCGTGATCGCGGCGGCGAAGGCGTCCGAGATCATCATGCCGGGGCCGACGTCGTAGCCGACGACGTCCTCGGGCTGCTCGGAGACGAGCGTCACGTTCGCGATGCCCCCGAAGTTCACGACGAGCCGCGGGCGCGCCGCGGGCGGGGTGAAGAACCAATGCGACAGGGGCACGATGGGCGCGCCCTCGCCCCCCTCGGCGATGTCGGCGCCACGCAGATCGCCGACCACCGGGAGGCCGAGGCGGTGCGCGAGGACCGCGCTCGAGCCGATCTGCAGCGTGGCCGCGACGCGCGGCTTCTTCGACGGCGGCGCGTGCCACACGGTCTGTCCGTGGAGGCCGCAGACCTCGGCCTCGGCCACGCACCCGAGCGCCTTCGCGGCGCGCGCGTAGATCTCCGCGAGCGCGTAGTGGAGCTCGGCGATCTCGGGCACGCGGAGCTCCTCGGGCGCGAGCAGCTTCGCGCGAAGGTCGGCCGGATACGGCTCGTGCGCATGGGCGACGACCTCGGGCTCGTGCGGCTCGCTCGCCGAAGCGAGGCGGATCGCGATCGCGTCGGCGCCGTCGCACGACGTGCCGCTCATGATGCCGAGGGCGATCACACCGGCACCCCGCGCGCGTCGAGGATGCGCAGGGCGACCTCCTCGAAGGCGCGCTCTCCACCCTTGGCGCGGGTGACGAAGGCCGCAGCGGCGCGCGCGCGCGGGTGCGCGTCGGCGACGGCGCACGGGCAGCCGACGAGAGAGAAGACCGAGGCGTCCTCGAAACCGTCGCCGACGTAGCAGACGCGGTCGAGCGAGACGACGAACCGATCCGACAGGATCTTGAGCGCTTCGACCTTGTCGGTGACGCCGAGCCAATCGAGGGGCAAGCCGAGCGCCTCCATCCGCGCGCGCGCGCAGGCCGTGCGGTTGCGGGAGAGCGGCATCACGTGGAGGCCGATCTTGACGAGGCGCAGCATCGCCTCGCCGTCCCGCGTGCTGTACGTCTGCGTCCAGCCGATCTCGGGACCGAGCCAGGTCGTCGTACCGTCCGTGAGGGTGCCGTCGATGTCGAACGCGACGAGATCGACCCGACCGAAGGCGTCGAGAGACATGCGTCTCTGGGTACCACGACCCGCGTGACTTGTCCCCGCCGCCCGAGAGGAGGATAGGCTCGGGTATGGGACGCGGAGCCGACGTCGCCCCGATCGGAGCGCTCGCCGCGTGCGTGGCGGCGCTCGTTTCGTGCTCGCCGACCCCGCCGAGCCCGAAGCCGAGCCCGCTCGTGCGCGCGAGCGGCGCCCCCTCGCCCACGTCGTCGGCGTCGGGGGTGGCGGGCGCGGAGCCGGCGCGACCTCGCCCTCCGACGTTCGCGTCGTCCGAGACGTTCACGCTCCTCGTGCGCGGCGGGGACGTCGTCGACGGCACGGGCGCGCCGAGGCGCCGCGCCGACGTCGTCGTCCGAGGCGACCGGATCGTGTTCGTCGGCGACGTCGCGCCGGAGGTGCGCGCCGAGCGGATCGTCGACGCGACGGGCGCGATCGTCACGCCGGGGTTCATCGACATGCACTCCCACGCGGACCCGAAGGGGGACGTCGAGCCCGCGCTCGCCCAAGGCGTGACCACGATCGTCGTCGGACAGGACGGCGCGAGCCCGAGCCGCCACATCGGCGCGTGGCTCGACGAGGTCGACCGCGGGCGCCCGCGCGTCAACGTCGCGACCCTCGTGGGCCACGGCACCGCGCGCAACGCCGCCGGGCTCGGGAGCAAGGCACACCTGCGCCCCGAAGAGCGGGCTTCGCTGGCCGAGATCATCGACGTGGGCCTCCGAGAGGGAGCGTTCGGCCTGTCGACGGGCCTCGAGTACGATCCAGGGCGCTTCGCCGACGCCGACGAGCTCGCGGCCGCGGCCAAGCCCGTGGGAGCGCGCGGCGGCGTCGTCATGAGCCACCTCCGCAGCGAGAACGACGACGAGATCGACGCCGCGATCGCGGAGCTCGTCGAGCAAGGGCGCGAGAGCGGCGCGCGGGTCCACATCGCGCACCTCAAGGTCGTGTGCGGGCACGGGGTGGCGCGCGCCGACGCTCTGCTCGAGCAGCTCGCGGCGGCGCGCGCGCGAGGGATCGACGTGACGGCCGACATGTACCCGTACGACGCGAGCTACACGACGATCGGCATCCTCTTCCCGAAGCGCCCGGGCAGCGAGGCCGACGTGCTCGCCTACCTGAAGGCGCGCGTCGAGAAGCGCAACGGCCCCGAGGCGACGCTCTTCGGCAGCGGCCCCTACGCTGGAAAAACCCTCGCGGAGGCGGCGGCGTCGCGCGGCGTTCCCTTCGAGCGCATCTTGTTCGACCTCGGTCCGAGCGGCGCGACCGCCGCTTACTTCGTGATGGACGACGCGCTCGAGACGCGCCTGTTCCTCGACCCCTTCGTGTCGGTCGGCACCGACGGCGGGGGCGGCGATCCGCACCCGCGCAGCCACGGAACCTTCGCGCGCGTCTTCGCCGAGCTCGTCGAGAAGCGCCACGCCCTCTCGGTCGAGGAGGCGGTGCGAAAGATGACCGGTCTCGCCGCCCAGACGCTCGGCCTCGACGGCGACCGAGGCTGCCTCGCGCCGGGCTGCGCCGCCGATCTCGACGTCTTCGTCCCGAGCGAGCTGCGCACGCGCGCCGACTTCCTCTCGCCTCGCGTCCTCGCCGAGGGGATGCGCGCCGTGATCGTGAACGGGCTCGTCGAGCGCGCCGGCGCGGAGCCGACGCGCGCGCGCTCCGGTCGCGCCCTGCGAGCGAAAGCGCGCGCCGCGACGGACGTCAGTGCGCGCGCAGGCGCAAGTACACGATGAAGCCGCCGACGACCGCGCCCAGCATGAAGGCCGAGAACGTCATGAGCCACAGCACCGAGCTCGAGGTGCCACCCCCGTGCGCGGGCTCGCGACCGACGAGCTGGCTCGGCGGGACGCTCGCGGCGCTGGGCTCTCCCTCGACCGTGACGGCCAGGCCGCAGCTGTCGAAGAAGCTCTTCACCTGATCGAAGAAGCCGCTGTAGGACGCGCGATCCACGTCGAACGGCCGGTTCTTGAAGCGCTCGTAGTGGAGCGCTTCGAGGCAGCCGTGGGTGCGGAGCAGGGCGCGACGCTCGCCGATGTCGACCCAGCCGACGGTGAGCGCCGCGCCGGCGGGATCGTCGGGCTGCAGGTCGATGGACTGTCGCGCTCGCTTGCCGCCCGCCGTGCTCATGCCCTCGGGCGTGACGAGGCGGGGACGCCGCTGTACGGCGCCCCGAACGCGGACCGAGTCGAAGACGCTCGAGAAGTACCGGGCGAAGTCGAAGGCGCTCTGGGCGACCTGGGTGCGCTTGGCGTCGAATCCCACGCTGCCGCCGATCTTGCCGGCGGTTGGGGCTCCGGGGAAACAAAATGCATCAACGTCCGCGCGGAGGCCCGCCGACCCGCAGGCGCACGGCGAGCGCGCGCGCGGTCGTCCCGTCGTCGGAGGTGGCCCTCACGGTCGACTCGGGCAGCGTGAAATCGCCCGCCAACGCGAAGCGCAGGGGGATCATCGTCGGCACGCTCACCCCACCGCCGCCGGCCTCCCCGGTGACGAGCAGCGCGCCGCCGATCTGCTTCACGCCGTCGACCGGCTCCGCCAGCGAGGCCCCCGGCGGCAGCGGGATCCGAGCCATCACGGACATCGTCGACGTCGACTTGGCGACGATGCGCACCTCGAGCGAGCTCGTCTCGGTCGTGGTCGCGTTCCCGGGCCACTTCACCTCCATGGTCAGGGGGTTCGCGAGATCGCGCGCGCTCGGCGTGAACGAGAACCCTCGCAGCACCGGCTGGTCGAGGCGCACGAGGAGCCCACCGCGCGCGGTCGCGGGGGCGTGGCCGACGCTCGCGAGCGTCACGTCGACGCGCCGGGTCCGAGGATCCAGCGGCAGGCGCGTCGCGCCTTCGACGACGACCTCGCGCGGGCGACCGATCGCTTCGCCCTCGCCGTCGAGCTCGGTCACGATGACGCGCTTCGCCTCCTTGCCGCCGCTCACCGACGTCAGCGCCTCGACGACGGCGCGGCTCGACGCGATCGCGCCGAAGCCGCCGTCGGGCGCGCGCTGCACGAGGAGCCAGCCGACCAGCGTGTCCGCCGGGGCGGGCGCCACGTACCCGAGCGCCGTCGCCCGCACGAGCGCGGCGTAGACGATCGCCTTGGCGGCGCGATCGCCGGCGTGACCGCCGGAGAGCTTCACCTCTCCCGAGGGCGCGAGGGCGACGAGCTTCGCGAGCTCCGGCGCGACCTCGAGCGCCAGCGAGGTGCGGTGCGTCCTGTCTGCGAACGCGAGCACCAGCCGCGCGAGCAGCACCGGGTCGTGCTCGTCCTTCGCCGCCCGCAGCGCGTTCGAGGCCGCCGCGTCCCAGCAGGCGGCGACGCCCCCGCCCTTCGGGGCCGGCTCGCTCTCGACCTGGCGCACGGCGTCCACGGGCGACGAGGCGTGCTCCGGGGGACACTCGGCGACGTCGGGCAAGAGCGGCCCATCCGCGCCGGTGGGGTTCTCGGGCAGCCAGAACCGGGCGCGACGCAGCATCGACGCCTCCTCGTCCTCGGCGCCGCCACGTCGCAGCGCCGAGAGGCGTCCGAAGGCCTGATCTCGCAGGGTCGCGGCGCGCTTCGAGAGCGAAGGCTCGCGCCGCTCCCACTCGCGTCGGAGCCGCTCGAGGGCCTCCACCGCGTCGGTCGCCGCGTCGACCGATCCGAGCCGGCGTGTCTCGAGGGAGCTCGTGAGCGCGCTCAGGGTGGCATCGAACGAGCCCTCGAGCAGGAGCGTCGGCGGCCCCTCGAGCTTCGTGATGTCGTCGGCCTTCCACGCGTCGATCGCGACGCTCCCGGTCACCCACCGGGCCCGGGCGAGCGTCACGCGGCGTCCCCGTGGGCCGACCGCGACCCGGTGCTCGATCGCGTCCTCTCGACCGCCGCCGACGATCTTCGCCGCGAGCACGGCGTCCCCCTCGCGGCGCGCGCGCACGCGCACGGGGATCGTCACCGACGCTCTCTTCGGAACGTCCACGACGCGGCTCGGCGCCTCGCCGCGCCCGAGCTCGGCCGCCTCGCGCGCCTCGACCGACAGCGTGGCGTGCACGGCGGCGTCGGTGCGGTTCGTGACGCGGACGCGCATGTCCGCCTCGTCCCCGTCGATCCATTTCGTCCCGCCGTCGACGCGCACGGAGAGCGGCAAGCTCGTCGCGACGTCGACCGCGCTCGCGGCGGGCCCCGCGCCGTCGGGCAACGCGACGAGCAGCACGCGGTACGTCGTCTCGTCTGCGCCGAGCTGGAGTCGGAGCCGCGCGACGCCGTTCGCGTCGGTCCGCACGGGGCTCGCGAGCACGTACGCGGCCTTGTCCCTCGTGACGCTCGTCGCGCCCATGCGAATGCTCGGCGCGCGCGCGCGATGCGAGCCGCCGAGGCGGCCGTGTCCGCTCCCGAAGCCCTGTCCGCTGCCGGTGAGCTCCGTGCCCGTGAACTCCGTGAGGAGCGCGGACCACTTCGACACGGTCTCGTCCCCGACGCGCATGTCGAGCCGCGCGTCGACGATCTTGTCCTCGCCCATGGCGCGCGCGTACGGCGTCCCCGACTTCACGACGCGCGCGAACGGATCCTTCACGTCGTCGGCGGTCCCGATGCGCCCGTCGGGGCCGGGCGCGTGCAGCTCCCAGCCCGGCACCGCGGCGAGGAAGGGGAGCGTGGCGCCCGCGGCCTTCACGAACTGCATCGTTCCGCCCCACGGGTCCATCAGCGCGCTCGACGTGAAGCGATCGTCGTCGTCCCGATCGCCGAGCAGGCGGCGCAGGATCGCGTTCGGATCCTGCAGCACGGGCTCGTTCGCGTCGAGGTCCGCCCCGTTGCGGAACCGTCGAACCGCCTCGAGGACGCGGAACATCTTGAGCCGCGTCACCCGACGAGCGACCACGTCGTACTCGACCTGCGGATCGATCGCGCGCAGATCGGCGAGCGTGAAGGGCTCGCCCCCGGGCGTCGTCGCGGGCTTGCTCAGCACGGAGGTGACGAGGGTGAGGACCTCCGGGTTCCAGTCGTCGCCCTTCGGTCCCTTGCGCAGGACGTCGCGGAGCGACTCGGGCGACGACGCGGACTCGAACACCGCGCCCTCGAGGTTCTTCAGCACCGTGTTGAACGTCTGGCGCATCTCCTCCTTGCTCGATTTGCCGGGATCGCCGGCGATCGTGACGCCGCCCGCCGTCTTCGTCGCGAGCGACATCTCGAGCAGCTTCAGCGTCGACGCGTCGCCCGCGAGCGTCGCGTCGCAGTCGGCCGCCTCGATCCCGACGAGCGCACAGAGACCGAGCCGCGTGTCGAGGCGCGGATCGATCCCCTCGTCCGCGCGCGCGAGCTTGTCGTAGACGACGCCCGTGACCGCCCCCGCGAGCGGCGCGCCCGCCTCGTCGACGAGCTTCGCGACCACCTCGACCTCGCCCCCTGGCGTGAGCCGCCCGCCGGCGATCGTCGAGGTGAGCTTCGGCAGGACGCGCGGCGTGACGAGGACCACCGCCGAGGCGTCCAGCGCGGGCCCGTCACCGCGGGGCGCGGTCGCGCGCACGGCGAAGAGGCCGCCGGACGTGCTCGGCACGCGCACCTCACCGCTGGCGCTCTTCACCCAGGCCTGCGTGGCGCCGGCGCCCGCTCGACCGGACACCGAGAGGCTCGCTGGTCCGAGCGTCGGGGCGCCGTCCGCGAGCGCCACGTCGAACGCGACGACGTCGCCAGCCCGCGCGAGCGGCCGCTTCGGGCGGAGCGTCGCCACCGCGTCTCGTCGTACGAGCACGCACTTCGGCACGGCGCCCGCCCCGGCGAGCTCCGGCGCCGACGTGCTCGCAGCCGCGACGGTGATCGTCGCCGCGACGCCGCCCGAGCAGGGCCCGATCTGGCGCGCCGCTCCGACGTCCTTCGGCGCCTTCCAGCGCACCTCGGCGAGGCCGCGCGGGTCGGTGCGCACCGTCGCCGAGAGCCCGTCGCCATCGACCTTGAGGTCGGCGTCCGCCGCGGGCTTGTCCCACCCGTCCTTCACGCGCACGAAGAGGCGCTGCTCGACGCCGGGGATCACGTCGCCCCACTCCGGAACGATCTCGACCGAGGGGGCCGACTTCGCGACGATCTCGACCGACGCCGTGGCCTCGCGCTCACGCCCCTCGACGTCCGCGCGCACCGTGATGCGCTTCGACGTCGCGAAACCGACCGACGGGACGTCGTAGGGCACGACGAGATCGCCCTCGTCGTCCGTCGTCGCGCTCTTCGCCAGCTCGGCCCAGCGCTGGCCGACGGGCACCTCATCGTCGGTGTCGCTGGTGATGAGGTACTTCAGCGGCGCGCGCGCCACGCCCTCGCCCGAGGCCGCCGCGAGGTGGATCATCACGCGGGTCTTGGAGCCCGAGGGCGCCCTCGCCGCCTCGAACCGAGCCGTGAGGCGCGGCTGCGCCGGCACGTCCTCCCGGGGCGCCAGATCCGCGAAGGCCGTGTTGCCCGTCTCGCCCGTCGGCTGCACCTGGAGGCGCCACCCGAACGTCGGCTCGTCCACCTCCGGCAGAGGCACCACCTGCGACGCATATCCTGCTGCATCTGTATGCAAGATGTATCTCTGAATCGAGACACCCCCCTCGAGCAACGACAGGACGAGGTCGACGTTCGGCGCCGGCGCGCCGGTCTCGCGGTCGCGGACGGTGATCCACGAGGGGATCGATACGCCGGGCGCGGCCTCGCCGCTCTCGACGTGCAGCTCGACGTCGAGGCGCGGCGCCCTCCGCACCTCGTAGACGCGGGTCCGGTGGTGCTCCCCGAAGCCGAGCCCGATCATCAGCGAAGCGGACTCGGACGATCCCTTCGGCATCTCGAGCTCGAGCGTCCCGACGCCATCGTCGTCCGTGACGATCGTGCGCGGCGTCTCGTCTCCGCCCTGCCACACGGCCTCGACCTTCACCTTCCCGAGCGCCACCGGCGCGACCGCCGTCGGGAATCCGAACGTCCGCAGATCGATCGACACCTTCGATCCGGGGCTCGCCATGTCCGGCAGCGAGACGAACGCGTCGAGGCCGCGCGCGGCGGGGTCGGGCGTCGCGCTCCGGGCGTCGCGGCGACAGACGAGCAGCGCGAACGCGGTGAGCACGAGGCCGCCGGCGCGCGTCGAGAGTTTCCTGGTGCGAAGGGTCATGCGTCTCCCACACGTGGGCTCGAGAAGGGCCGGGGCTCCGACAGCGGGGACGGAGCCGAGTTCCCGTGCCGGTTCCGTCCCACCGGCGTCGGGGGTACGGTTCGTCGCGCGGCAGCGCCCGCGCAGGGCGCGAGACTACGCGCGCGGGCGCGCGCCCGACACTCCCTCTCGACCGAGGACTGGGCTGACGGACAATGACCCACCATCGAACGGAATCCGCGCGAAAACGGGGGCGCGGTGTTAGACGAGTGGACATGAGCGAAGCCCAACTCTCGACGTTCTCCTCCCCGATCGATCCGCGCGACGCGTCGGCGACCTCGGGCCCGCTCTTCGCGGGCTCGGGGCCCGAGGGGGGCGCGCCGTCGCGAGCGCCGCTCGACGCGCCGCTCGCGGCCTTCCTCGCCGATCGCCGCGCCCGTCACGCCGTGCACCAAGCCGACGCCGTCGATCTCCTCCGGCGCCTGCCGAGCGAGAGCGTCGATCTCGTCGTGACCGATCCGGCCTACGAGTCGCTCGAGAAGCACCGCGCCATCGGGACGACGACCCGTCTCAAGCACAGCAAGGCGTCGAGCAACGACTGGTACTCGATCTTCCCGAACGCGCGCTTCCCCGAGCTCTTCCGCGAGATCCACCGGGTCCTCAAGCGCAACTCGCACTTCTATCTCTTCTGCGATCAGGAGACGATGTTCGTCGCCAAGCCGCTCGCGGAGGAGGCGGGCTTCCGCTTCTGGAAGCCGCTCGTCTGGGACAAGCGCGTCATCGGCATGGGCTACCACTACCGCTCGCGCTACGAGCTGGTGCTGTTCTTCGAGAAGGGCAAGCGCAAGCTCCACAGCCTATCCATCCCGGACATCCTCGAGGCGCCGCGCATCCGCGGCGGCTACCCGAGCGAGAAGCCGCCCGAGGTGAGCCGCGTGCTCGTCGAGCAGAGCTCCGAGCCGGGCGCGCTCGTGCTCGACCCGTTCTGCGGCTCGGGCTCCGTCGGCGTCGCGGCGCTGCGAGCCGCGCGGCGCTTCCTCGGCGGAGACGTCTGCGCCGAGGCGGTCGACATCGCGAACGAGCGACTCGCGTCGATGGCCCGCGACGCCGACGCGGGGTCCGCGGCCGCCTCCTCGCCTGCTGGACGTGCTGCCTCGATCGGCTCGGAGCCGCCGCGTCACGCGGCGAAGGGCGACGCGGCGAAGGACGACGCGGCGAAGGACGACGCGGAGGACGACGAGCGATGAGAGGTGCGCGTTGAAGGGTCACGAGTACAAGCAGCTCATCGCCCGCTACCTCGTCTCCTCGTACGGACCTCGCGGCCTCGACGTCTACGACGAGGTGAGCGTCGGCACGTCCATCCTCGGCAAACAGCGGCGCATCGATCTCCTCGTCCTGTCGAAGAGGACCGACGTCGCGCTCGCGATCGAGTGCAAGTACCAGGACTCCGCAGGGACGGTCGACGAGAAGATCCCTTACGCGCTCGAGGATCTCGCGGCGCTCCGCATGCCCGGCGCGATCGTCTACGCGGGAGACGGCTTCTCCGACGGGGTGCTCCACCTGCTGCGCTCCTCGCCGTTCGCGGCGTACTGTTTGCCGGACGACTCGCTGCGACCCATGGCGCGGGCGCGCGGGACCGAGTCGATCCACGCGGGGACGTGGCAGCTCGATCACGTCATCGCGCGCACGTTCTCGCTCTGGGACGTGATCCTCGGGGACAAGCGGCCGCTCACCCTCGATGCGTCGAGCGCGACGACGTCCCGCGCGCCCGAGCGCGAGCCCAAGCCCGAGTAGCGCCGAGGGTGTGCTTCGTCGGAGCTCGCGCTCGCGGAGGCGCCTCGAGCCCGACCTCGCGCCGAAGAAACCAGGAGCTCAGAAGCGGCCGAGGAGGCCGATCGACTGGGGGCTCACCGACAGGTCGACCTGCGCGCTCGTCGACGAGGTGGAGCTGCCCTTGCGCGTCGCGCCGATGATCGCGACCGTCACGGCGCCAGCCGCGCCCACGGCGCCGATCGCCCAGCCGACGTTCGCGAGCGTCTGCTTCTGCGTCCCGGAGTCGACGAGCGGCTTCGCGTCGAACCCGGTCGGACAGGGGTGACTGCCGTTCGACGCCTTGGGGCACTTCGCCTCCAGATCGTTGAACGCCGACTTGGCACCCGCGCCCTCGACGGCCCCCATGACGAAGCCGCCGACCGCGACCGCGCCGAGCACGCCGGCCGCGACCCAATAGCCCGTGCGTCCGCCGCCGTGCGACGCGGGCTGGGGCTCGGGCGTCTCGGGCGCGGTCGGGGCGACGGGTCGCAGCGCGCCCGCGTCGATCGAGACGGGATGCGTCTCGCCGGCGGCGACCGTGACCGACTCTCGCTTGAGCGGCTTGCCGTCCAGCGTCACCACGACCTCCACCGGCCCGGGCGCGACGGCGAACGACTGACCCGGGGTGACCACCGCGCCGCCGACCGTCGCGGCCACGTTGCCCGACGCGCCCGTGACGTCGACGACCACGAGCCCGACCTTCTTGCTGAGATCGGCGCGGAGGGCCGCGCTCTGCTCGAGGGTCGTCGCGTACTTGTCCGAGACCTTCGCCTCGCGCTCGACCACGACCAGCTCGTTGTACGCCTTCGCGGGATCGCCCGACTCGTTGAGGGCGCGCGCCATCATGAAGTGCGCGTTGGGGCTGGCGACCGTGTCGTACGACGCCTGGAACTCGGTGAGCGCCTCGCCGAACTTGTTCGCCGCGAACGCCTTCGCGCCCTGCTCGTAGCGGGTCTGGGCGGCTTTCTTCTGGTCGGGCGTCGCGGCGTCGATCGGGACGCCCGCCCCCAGGGCCGACGACGAGGCGAGCACGACGGCCGCCATCAAGAGACTGGAGCAGAGGAGGTTCGACGAAGGCCTTCGCATGCAGCGCTCGACGATAGCAGCTCGCGTCGCGCCGAAGGAAGCCCCCGTCCGCCCGCCGGGCCTTTCGAGAGAGCTAGCACCACGCGACGAGACCAGTGGTAGATTGAAGCAGCGCATGGCGAGCACCGACGACAGTGATCCCATCGACGGCTCCTGGGGTGACGAGGCCCCCGCCCGTCTGCCGCCCGTGCCCATCCCGTCTGCGAAGCGGCCCGGAGGTCCATCGACCACGGGGTCTCCCACGGCGGCGACGACCCCCGCGACCCCCTCGGCGAGCCGCGCTGCGAGCGGCGCGCCTGCGAGCACGGCGCCGGCTGCGAGCAGCACCTCGACGTCGATCGCGGGGCGCGCGACGCCAGGCGCAGCGACGAAGCCGAGGCCGGCCTCGCGC
Organism: uncultured Polyangiaceae bacterium; assembly: GCA_964467935.1. GTDB lineage: Bacteria > Myxococcota_A > Polyangia > Polyangiales > Polyangiaceae > CAYYKK01. The sequence goes on along the minus strand of CAYYKK010000030.1, from coordinate 1,833 downwards.
CGCACGGTCCTCGGGCTCGGCGCGGTGCGGCCACCCTCGACCCCGCCCGCCGCGCCGGCGCCCAAGCCCTCGTCGCCAGGTGGTGGCGCGCCGCCGGGGCCTTCGAAGCCGCCGCCACCACCGAAGGTGCCGACGATCAAGACGGCCGAGCCCGCCAAACCCGTCGCGAAGCCGGCCTCGCCCGTCGCGAAGCCCACCGCCGCGACTGCGAAGCCGACCGCTCCGGCCGCTGGACGCCTCGCGCCGCCCCCGAAGCCCTCGCCCCGCGCGACCGAGCACGCGAAGCCTCCGACGCCCACCGCCGCGGGCGACGCCGACGAACAGGAAGTCGCGCTGTCCGACGACGTCGACGCGCTCGCCACCCCCGATCCCGAGGAGCCCGGAGCCGCAGAGCCCGCGCGCGACGGCGCGAGCGAGGCTCCCCGCTTCACGCCGCCCGAGAAGACCGAGAAGCTCTCGTCCTCGGCGATCGCCGCCGCCGCTTCCGCCGACGAAGCGGAGGATCTCGAGGTCACCGCGACCGCCACGCCGAGCGAGGACCCGAGCGACAACGAGACCACCATCTCGGTCAACAAGCCCTCCACGCCGCCGGCGCCCGAGGCGCGCGGCGACGAGATCGAAGACGACCGCGCGTACTTCGCACCGCGCGTCGTGCCGAAGGCGGCGCTCCCGGCGGAGATCGAGGCCCCGAAGGTCGTGATCAACCTCCCCGGCGCGGCGGACGAGGTCACGCAGACGATCGACAAACGGGCGATGCTCGAGGAGAAGGCGCGCGAGGAGCAGGCCGCCCGCGCGCGTCGCCGCGAGCCGACGGTCCGCATCGAACGCAAGGACGTGGCGGCCGTGCGCGCACAGATCGCGGCGGCCGAACGCGCTAATGGAAGTGCTGGAGCACTCGAGATACCTGTCTACTTCGATAGCCACAGCAGCACCGATGCATCTGCACCCGGGGTGCGAGAACGGGACGCAGCGGGGTCTGCTTCTGCTTCTGCTTCTGCCTCTGCTTCTGCTTCTGCCTCTGCTTCCTCCTCGGCCCTGTCGTCGGTCGCGGTTTCGCCCTCCACGGCGCCCTCCACCTCCGGGGTGGAGGACGACTTCGGTGAGCAGGCGCCCCGCCGTGGCTCGTCGAAGCTCGCCGTCTTCGCCGTGCTGCTGCTCTCGCTGGGTGCCATCGGCGGGGGAACTTGGTACTTCGTGCTGCGCGACGGAGCGAAGAGCGACGTCGGACCCGCCGCGTCGTCGGCGGGGAGCTCGCCGGCAGACACCGCGCCCGCCGCGAGATCGGCCGCGACCGCGGCGCCCGCCGAGACGAGCGCCGCGACGGTCGGCACCGCTTCGCCCGAGCCTTCGATCGCCACGTCGGCCCCTCCGGTCGAGCTCTCGGCCGAGCCCACCGCCGACCCCTCGGTGGTGACGCTCAACTCCGCCGCTGCGCAAGGCCCGAAGACGCCGCCGCACCCCTACACCCCACCCACCACGTCGACGTATCACCCGCCCACGGGCGCGACGGCGCACCCGCCGACGGTGAAGCCTGGGACGGGCAAGCTGCCGCAGAAGCCCTCGAAGCCCGCGATCCCCACCGAGATCTGAGGCGCGGAGCGCTCCTGCGCGGGGGACCGACGAATCGCGTGGGCCCGGGCTCCGTGCGCGCACCGCACTGTACGAACGCGAAACGCGAAACGCGCGCCGAACCTCGTGGGTCGGGCGCGCGTCCGTCGGTCGAAGCGGCGAGCTTCGATCAGTCCATGCCGTCGAACTCGGCGTTGTCCTCGATGACCGGGCGCATCACGGGGCGCTCCGGCGTCGCGGGCTTGGCCTGCAGCTCCTCGTCCT